>QFBQ01000059.1 GCA_003265885.1 Candidatus Marinamargulisbacteria bacterium SCGC AG-343-D04 | reverse complement strand
ATCTACCTTTTGAGTTGATTTTGACCTCATAAATAAAGACCGTCTTTGAGGAGATAATGGAACTTCTTTTGAACCTAAAATAGTTATTCCTGCCATATCAGCAGATACCTCAGATCTCATCCCTAAAGAACGCTCTGTTTTATGTAAAATAAGCTGATATTCTTGTGACGCATACCCCATTGAACCCCATAAACATAACGCTATAAATACTGAGAAAACCTTAAAAATCAACAGAAACCCCCACTTTATGAGACTCTCCTAAATACGGATGTAATCCATAGGCATAAGACAGCTTAAATCCTTTGTTTATAAATGAAACTCCAGCACGAGATTGATTACTTTCTCCCATATCAAAAATTCCTCCATGAATCCCTAAAAATGACATAATCTGAATCCCCATCCCTACATTGGTAATTTCATGGTCATTTTCTTTCGTATAGTCTGCTTTAATATCAAGAAAACGTAACAATTTGAATCGCGCTCCAACATGATAGATAGGGTCTTTTGTTTCCTCTAGTCCCGTACTCCACGATTTATTCCAGCCTATATCTTGGACAGCAACACCTATAGATAAGGCTTTTATCTGTATTAAAGCCCCCACATCAATGGCATATCCCGTAGCTGATTCATTATATAGTGTATCATATAGCCCTGATAGCGATGTCCCTATTCTCATAAATGAGGCTATGGGGTAAGACAGTGTTACTCTGCTTTTTGACTGTATCACATTAAATGTTTCCACTATATCTGCAGATCCCTCGCCATTTCTTTGGGTAACCGCTACATTATTAACAATAGAAATAGGTAAGGTAAACCCTATTTTTAGTTTATTTTTCATCGAATATCCTACCCCAAAAAATGCATGCGTAATATCCATACCATAGGCATTATTCATATTCAAAATAAAGGTATTTTCTGCTGAAAAATCCATAGAGGCTGGGTTTTTATTACTGCCTTCTAATCCACTTTTTTCTGCTGTAATGGCATAACCCTTCGAATAGGATTCTACCAATGGTGTATCCCCAACAAACGCATACCCTGAACTCAAGGAAATGAATAGAATACAAATTATTGCCCAAACGTGTATCAACACGCCCCCCCTTTTTCTGTTACAAAACTATGGGCGTGATCGGTAAAACTATGCTTTTTTATCCATTACATGCTTACGAAACAGAAATACATTTAGATTAAGAGCGTTTTCTCTTAATCATTTGGAATTTCTTGCCACCCAAAACCTATGTGTTTTTTAGAACATAGTATTTTAAGTGTTCCTCCTTTTTTTGATTCTTAAACATATTATTTTTTAGATTTTCAAAACATCTCTCTAGTTGGTACAAATTGTTCATAATCCACACTTTCATGTATTATTAACAATGTTTTACTTTATAATTTAAAAATAGCAGGATATCGTGCATGATTATTACTGAACAATCATTGATTCAATTCAACCGCTGTCCCATTTTGGTCGACAAAGAACTTAGTAACGCTGAGCTATCTCAAGTCAATATTCATGAAAAAAGAGCACTATTATCTCTTATTTGTTCCCAACAACACCTTCCTCAACCCACTTTCGAGTCTGATTATGACCTTTCTACCACTCACACTCCCCTTCATGCTAAGTCCTTCATCCATCCTAAAATTACCTTTAATTCCTGCCGCATTTCTCCCGATCTCATCACCTTTTCCCACAAACATTGTTCTATTTACTGGCTTTCTCTTGCGTTTAGACCCAGAGCAAATGATATTTTGCAACTTTCTTATCACTACCATATTCTTAAATCTGCAGGATATATTGTCGATAAATGCCTTCTTTTTACCCTTAATCCCCAGTACAGCAAAGGAGGATCTCGCCCTTTATTTAACTCTCAATCCATGGATTATACTTGCAAAAAAAAAGAAGCAAAGGTCAAACGTCTCATTTCTACTATTTCTGAACAGCATTTCAGCTCTACTCCTAGTCTAGATCATCACTGCTTTAAACCTACTCAATGCGATCAATTCTCTACATGCTGGCCAGATCATGAATCATGGTCTATTTTTCATGTAGTCCGTCTTCCTTTTAAGGAAAAATTATCCCTTTTTCAAAAAAACATTCACTCGTTTGAGGACTTTAAAACAGAGTACAAACACATAAGTCCCTTACAGTACAAACAACTGTCTGTAGATCTCTCCAACACAGCTTATGTCAATCAAACACAAGTAAACGCCTTATTTAAACAATTGACATACCCTCTTCAATGTTTTGATCTTGAAGTCGCTCAATTTGCGAACCCCTTGTTTAAGCACGAAATCCCTTTCTCAAAACTACCATTTCTATATTCCGTTCATCATGTCAACGACTCACTACAAGAACTCGATCACCGAGATCAACTGTTTCTACCTCATGATGACTTCCGACTCGCCTTAACAGAATCATTACTGTCTGATTTATCTCCTGAATCGTCTATTATTGTCTTTGATGCCACCTTAGAAAAAGCCGTTCTAGATGATCTTGCCCACTTATTTCCTCAGTTCAAAAAAGAAATTTCTGCTATTCAAGATGCTATTATTGATATCGCTCCATTATTTATTGATCATCATGTCATCTTGCCTGGTATGAAAGGGAAATCATCTCTTAAAGCTATTCTTTCTGCTCTGGACTCTTCTTTTTCTTACTCATCTTCATCTGTAAAATCTGGATTAGATGCCGTTCATTCCTACAAAAATCTCTTCTTTTGTCCAGAAGATTCACACGGTGATATTATCGACACCTTAAAACATTACTGTAAATTAGATACGCAAGCTCTTGTAGAAATTTTACGTGTCCTTAAACCCTATCTCTCCTAAAATGAAGAACTTATGATTCTATTTTAGTTTAGTTCTTCGGTGTTTAGTGTATAATAAAATAGATGTTTTTGTATCAGAAACTGGTGCTCAAAACTATAAATAGACAAGGATTAATGTGATCGTAGTGAACAAAAGAAATATTATTGTCATTTCAACGCTGATTATCTCGTTATTTTTGGCCTCGGGATTGAGCAAACAACAAGCCGTTCAACAACTTGTGATTCATGGAACCTTGAACAATCACTACAACCCCATAAAAGTAGACGATAGCTATTCCAAAGAAGTGTTTAATCTCTATTTAAAACGACTGGATCCTAGTAAACGATTTCTTACAAAAGAAGATGTCGTAGCCTTGTCTATCTTTAAATATTCTATTGATGATAATATCGAACGAAATCATTTTAAATTTTTTAATCACACACAAAAAATATACACAAAACGCCTAAAATATATCAAAAAAAATATCTCATCTTATTTTGACACCCCCTTAGATTTTTCACTTGATGAATTCTTAGAATCTGACTCTGATAAACGAGACTACCTCTCTAGTCTTGATGAATTAAAAGACTATTGGAAAAAATCTATTAAATATCAAATATTATCTCAGTATATTTCGTTAAAAGAAGCCGCCGTCAGTGATAATACCCTTATTACAGCCACATTTGATGCCGAACTAGAAAAAAAATCGCGTGAAAAAGTAAAAAAAGAATTTAATGATACCTTTACTCGCTTATCTGAAGAATCGATTGATGATCATCGTAATTATTATTTTGATACCTTGATCAATGTCTTTGATACGCATACCAATTATTTTCCCCCCGAAAAAAAAGCTGATTTTGATATCAATATCTCAGGAAAACTTGAAGGCATTGGGGCTGTTCTACGTGAAGAAGACGGATTTATTAAAGTTGTTCGTATTGTTCCAGGAAGTGCATCGTGGAAACAAGGTGAGTTAAAAGCCGAGGATTTAATCTTAAAAGTTGCTCAGGGCAACAAAGAGTCTGTGGATCTCGTCGGAGCTAGAGTACGGGAAGCTGTAAAACTTATCCGAGGTAAAAAAGGAAGTGAAGTTCGTCTTACGGTCAAACATGTCACCGGTGAAATAAAAGAAATCCCTATTATTCGTGATATTGTCACGATCGAAGAAACCTACACTAAATTTTCTGTGATTCACGATGATCGCTATGATAAACGATTTGGCTATATTTATATCCCTAAGTTTTATCGAGATTTTAAAAATTCAAGCGGAAAAAACACAACAGATGATGTTCGCAATGCCTTAAACGAGCTTCGTTTACAACAGGTTGATGGGATCTTATTAGATCTTCGAAATAATGAAGGGGGGGCTTTAGTTGATGCCGTAAATACGGCCGGACTCTTTATCAAAGAAGGGCCCGTTGTCCAAATTAAAGGTCTTTCCCCGGCTCAAAATGTTCTTAAAGATAGGGATAGATCTCTATTATATGATGGACCTTTAGTGATTCTCATCAATAATTATTCAGCATCTGCCTCAGAAATTCTCGCAGCTGCTTTACAAGACTTTAGGAGAGCTGTCATCGTAGGATCTAATTCCTTTGGGAAAGGAACCGTCCAGACATTTATCGATCTTGACCGTATGAACCCAGCCAAAACAGCCTTTTTTAATCCTTTAGGATCCATTAAATTAACCATTCAAAAATTTTATAGGATTAATGGTGGATCAACTCAAAATAAAGGTGTTATTCCAGATATTACGCTTCCGGATGCCTCCTCTCATTTAGACGTCGGAGAACGGCATCTAGATTACGCTCTTCCCTTTGATACTATTAGCCCCACCACCTTTACACCCTGGTCCAGGGCACCTCTTAACACAGAGCACCTAGCTTCTCTATCACAACAACGTCTTTCAGAATCTGAACCTTTTCAAAACCTGATCAAGCATATCCACTTTATTCAGGAACGCTTCGATGACACCCTGCTCTCTTTACATATAGATACCGCTATCAGCAAAAAGATCTCAACATCCTCTGAATCAAAAGCCTATTCTGATTCTATTAAAGAATTTGATTTTTTAAGCATCAATATCCCTCATCAAAAACGTCTTAATGACGCACAAAAAGAAAGCTATAAACAATGGTCTGAAACCATCAAAAAAGATTTATATATTATGGAATCATGCTCTATCTTGAATGATGTCTTTCAAACATATGCTTTGGTGACGAAGGAATAAACGTTATGGTTACGGGGGGGGTATTTCAACACTTACATCAACATCATCCCTTGCTGTCTCAGACACAGGGGTATTTCTCGTTTGAAAACGAAACATCCTCTATTTCTGTCCCTCCATCTATCTCTAGCTTGTTTAAACACCTAGATTCAAAAAACTTTTCTTTAGTGAAAGCATCTTCCAAAAAAAACAACTCTATTACTCCAAAAAATATAGCCGTAGTGTTCTCCGGAGGTCCCGCCCCAGGAGGTCATAATACGATAGTCGCCATTGCAGACTATTGCGAAGGGATTCATACTCTCTATGGCGTAAAAAACGGACCTGGGGGCTTATTAAAAGGAGATTTAACAGCTCTTTCATTATCGAACTGTCTTCCCTATATAAATACGGGAGGATTTGACTTACTGGGTACCGATCGTACAAAAATCAAAACCGAGGAACAGTTCAAACAAGTTCAACACATCGTGTCTCGTTTTTCCTTAGATGGCATCATCATTATTGGAGGCGATGACTCCAATACCAACGCCATTTTTTTAGCTGATGTATTAAAACCCTTGAATTGTCATGTTATTGGCATCCCTAAAACCATTGACGGAGACCTGCGATTCCCCCCATATTTACCTATTTCATTTGGATTTGATACCGCAGTTTCACTCTATGCCTCATTAGTGAAAAACTTAATTAAAGATACCGAATCTATTCATAAATATTGGCATTTTGTTAAATTAATGGGACGACATGCCGGATTTATTACAGAAGCTGTTGATCAAAAAGCATCTCCACTTCTATCTTTTTATGGAGAAATAGCCCAACATCACCAATGGACACTTCCTTACATTATTAACAGAATAACAGACCTCATTATTAGTCGTTCACAAGCCCACAAACCCTATGGCGTTATTTGTTTATCTGAAGGACTGTTTGAATGGCTTCCTGACCTCAAAGCCTTAATACATGAACTCAATCATAAGACAAAACTTACTCCATCTCGACTCTCTTCTCAAGAAAGATCTTTATTTAATTCCCTCCCCTCCTATATCCAAAAGCAGCTTCTTTTAGATACAGATTCTCATGGCAATATACAACTTTCTCGAATAGAAACTGAACGATGTATTATGGATATGGTCCAAGCATCACTTACACAAAGATCTCCTGACACACCCTTTCATGCAATTCCTCATTTTTATGGCTATGAAGGCCGTTGTTCTACCCCCACTCATTTTGATGCTTCGTTGTGTGCCCATTTAGGCTATATTGCAGCATCTTTAATCGACAATCATCTTACAGGAATTATGGCAACCTGTACTGGATTTTCATCTTCAGATGCTTTATATGGACTCCCTATTGCCCCGTTATTACATATCGAACAGCGTCATGGAAAAAAAATTGCCGTCATTAAAAAGTCGATTATCACCTTTGAATAAGATCAAACTGGGCAACATCATAGCTAAAAAAACAAAGCTATATATTAAAAAA
>QFBQ01000058.1 GCA_003265885.1 Candidatus Marinamargulisbacteria bacterium SCGC AG-343-D04 | reverse complement strand
ATCTCTATATCGTTATTACTAATATCAAAACTATTATCAATATAAAACCATGTTTGAGCTGAACCTGGATACGATTCTGTGGCGTTATTATTAATAAAAACAGTGACATTGTCTTGCTGTCTTCCAAATATATTTAAGTTTCTTACAGTATTACTGGGAACATTAACCAAAAGAGCTTTAGATATGATCTCCGTACTTGGATTAACGGACTTTAGTGTTAATGTAAAATTTTCTGACACTTCATTATTCACAACATCATACCCCAACAATGAGATTTCATTGATTCCTTCATCCAAAAATGAACGGTAAGCCTTAAACGTAATATTTTTTGTAGTGCTTTTCTCCAGGTTATTTCCTTCTTCAATAATATGACCATCGTCTGTTCTCAAAATATATCTTGATAATGCTCTATCTGAAGAAAACTCTAATGAAACCGTCGTTACCGATTCTATTCGTTCACTAGAAATTCCAAAATTAAGGAGTCCACTTTCATTTTCCATAGCATTCACCAATGTTCTACTAAGTCCTGGCGTGATCAACTTGGGGGGGGTTTGCATAAATATAATGTCCATTAGAGTCCCTTGAGACTGTATATTTCCTGCTCTATCTGCCGTGAAAACATTTCCACTTGGTTTTTCAGGATAGATATAAAAAGAGTATGAGGGGGAATTGGTAAAGCCCACTATTTGAGCGACTTCAGTCTCCTTTGTAAGTGTATTATAACCTTGAAAAAACAATCCTGAATCGGACTCTTTTGTTCCTGAAATATAGTATTTATTTTTTGAGGTAATCTGTTCATAATTTGGCTGAACAGCCCCAAACACCTCGAAAGGGACTGGCGGAATTAAATCTTGAGTAATGACAAAGTAATTTAAAGTCATAATGTTAGTAGCCAAATCTTCTAATAAAATATTATAGGTCGTCGTACCTTCAGGATATTCAACCATATACGCCCAATTAGGGGCTGTTGTATAGGGAACCGCCACCACAGAATCTGTGGTAATTACCTCTTCTAATGTTTCTGAATCTATTTGAGAATTTTCCCAAGATAAAATAATTCTATACTGATATTCATCATCTACATCACTGGGTTTTTTACCGTATAACATCCGTCTATTTCCTGCATCTTGAATGACAGACTCTGCTGAAATCTCACTCAATTTCACAACATCTCCAAATTCTGAGATAGAGGGATCAATCAAATCGACATTAAAATAGTTTATCCATGTAGGATCTTTTATATCATAAAACTCTTGAATTTTATTTCCTGTCCAGACTTTCCAAAAGTATGTTCCATGAGCCAAACTATTTAATGAGGTTGTAATAGCTTGTATTTCAGATGATGAAAACCAATGTGTGTCAACATAGCTTGAAGACTCCAATGATGTGTCAGTTGGTTCTTCATCCCACTTAGGCACTTTCCATACTCTTACTCGATAATGGATCTCGTCATCATCAAGATCTGTCGCAATTGGAAATACTAAGTCTACTTCACCTTCGTTGGTATAGTAATTAAGACTGGGTGCCAATAGAGCATGTGAAGCATCAATCATATTGGGACGATTATTTACCACCATAGATTGCGTCACCACATCTCCGTCGTCTTCCCCATCATTAGGCCAGGCTTCCACCATAATCACTTTCCCATCATGTCCTTCTGGCATGACAAGGGTATCAATGTTCTGTGTAGAATTTTGGGTATACTTTAGCAATTCTCCATTTGCAAACCATTTAAACGAGTAATATTGATCATTCGGAGTAAATGACAATTCCCCATTTCTTCCGGAATCATATTCATCTCCTAAGTCTGAGCTTGATCGATTATCAAGATCATACCCAATGTCAGAATATCCTTCTGCTTCTACTTGAAGTGTATCTGTTCCCATAGCTATATCTGTATCACTTGTCAGCAAGGACTTCATATTAGCTGTACTTAGTGATGGAACATCATTTACTGGATTTAGTTGAATAGCCACTTCTTTTGAGCTTGATAATGGATTTGGAATATAGCCCGCTATGTCAATATTTGTATCTGAGTCGGTTAATGTTAAATTGATAAGAGTCGTCCCCCATGCATTGTCTTTGGTATTTAATGTAATAATATTTGACGTCCCTTCAACAGTTGCATTCAACAAAGAATCATCATCACTTACTTGCCAAAACAACTGTTCATTAGGGTCTTCTAAATCTGATTTAAATGAACTTATATCTAAGGTCCATACACCCACATCTTCAAAAAAAAAACACACGTCTACATCAAGGCTATGGACCCCTGCTCCCCAGCCTAGAACTGCTGATTCCCCTGCAAAAAAGCTTGGAAGAAAAACAACGAAACTTCTCAAGGAAGCAGAAAAAGGAAGTTTAAATTTTCGAAAATTACTTTTTTTACAGGAGAGTGACCCCTCACATCTTTCCATGGCTGTAAAACATAATGCAAATCCAAACCCCGATGGAAACACACATAAATTAGTCACTGATTTATCTCAAGGAAAAAAGACAAAAGAAATATGTGAAACCTTTTCAGGAGGCATTCCCACAAACCCTGCTGTAGTCCAGATAATCAAACAGGCTATTATCAACAAGCTTATGTGACATAGTCCCCGGTAACGATTAGAAGAATCAATAGAAACCTAGACCACAGAAACGTAGCCCACATCCTCATGAATAGACTCCCCCTATCATCTACTCCACGGTCCCTAAAGAAAACGATGAAACACTACTCTAAAAATCAAAAATACGCTCTAACCTAAACCCAATATAAAAATCTTGGGATTGAGCCCCTCTTAACTTTTGCTGGTTTCCAGCCTCATTTTGATTAGCTATAAAGCCCAAAAAGTTATGTCCAAAGGTCATATACTTTAACGTCAATGACAAATGCCCCTCTTTCGCCAAATCCTCTACCGGAGAGATATATTCTGCCAACACATGAAAATCATCCATCACCTTCCACGCAAATCCATACCCCCACTGAAAGACCTCGTCATACGCATTATGTATCACATTAAATGTATAATTATACCTATCCTTATCCTGCCCAATATATCCCGTAGAAATTGTGCCCGCTTCATTCGTTGTCCCAAAATTAAAGGTGTTGTACGTAATGTCAGCACCGTACCTAAATATTTTCTCTCCTAACTCAAACGAAAAAGCCTTGTTATACCCCACCGCAAACTGATCATAGGAAGATGCGCTGGTGATTGATACAACCTGATCCATTCCCAAACCAGCTCTCAACCCAAAACCAACACTTGCTCCGCCTTTTGTTCCAAATACCCCATAATCTCCAAAGGGCTCTCTGCCAAAGCGATGATTAATCCCTACAACAACTTGCTTAAACTCTAAACCTTCTGCATAACTCAAATTCAAAAATTGCTGATGATATCCATACACCCAACTCCCCATCACCACGCTCATAACTATAGCTAACACTACCCTTCTCATTACTTAAACTCCATTCTTATTTTTGCCACTAATTCATTATTAATTAAATGCTTATGAGACGTCATCCCATAATCAAATCTGTCTAACATCATCCCCTCACTCGTAATAATCACGTTCCCCGCTTCTCCCTTTTCATAATGTACAGGCAACACCACAGGAACGGATACCCCTCGTATCGTTAATACTCCCTTCAACTCCTTATCCGTCACCAAAATATCATCTCCCCCCACAAAGGTGATCACCGGAAATTTTTTCTCATAAAAAAATTCTTTTTTCTGCAAATGTCTATTTCTTGTCTTGTTTTTAGTATCTATCGAGCTTATATTCATCGTCGCTCTAACATCTGATATCTTATCATCTGTTAATCTGCACGACACCTCAAACTCTCCAAAACTACCCTCTACCATACCCAAACCAAACTGTTTAATATCAAAACCCACAAACGATGTCTCATACTGCGGCTCTACCCCGTTCACTACAGAACTTACGAGACATAAGCCCACTATAATAGCCATCATCTTCTTCATCATCTTACCCCTCCTTCTATCTTATCGCTTCTTTAACCTGGTACTGCTTCAATATATCTAACGACACATGCTCTATCGTTGCTATATGACAACTCTCTAATCTCAGTTTCGGTGCACACCCATTTTCCAGCGCTTCCTTCCATCTCAACACACACAAACACCACCAATCCCCTTCTTGTAACCCCACAAACTCATACTCTGGCACAGGCGTACTTAAATCATTCCCCACTTTTTTAGAAAATTCTAAAAACTCTCTTGTAATCAAAACACAAACTGTATGCATTCCTCGATCCATTGAGCCAGTATTGCACATTCCATCTCTATAAAATCCTGTTAATGGAGCAAAACAACACGGCTGTAATGGCTCGTTCAGAACATTTAATGCTGGCAACTTATCTTCATCTATATTCGCAAATGTCATATTTATAAAACTCTATAACCTTAAGTATGCAAAAGATATTTTAAGAAAACAAGCTAGTTCTATGAAAGACGCCCATCTTTATTCTCGAATTTCTAGAAAATGTTACATTTATACGCTATAGTGGGTATATCAATGTGGGGGTGTCAAGGTTTCGACAGAGTAGACCTTTGATTTAAAGTGCGAGTCGAGGAGCTGCCAGGCCTCGTTAAAAGGCAGGAAAAAACAAACGCAAAACCAAATAGTTTTGTTGGAGTAACTTCTACTCCACAACGTTTAGCTGCTTAATTAAGTTCAGCTAACCATAATAAGGCGAAGGTTGGCTACCCTTATTATGATTTTCGCCAACTAGCCTAAAGTTAACTAACAAAAGACTCTAGGCGAATCTGCTTGTTACTCCATTCTCTAACCCTGTCGCTGGGGATGTGGATGGTAAGATTTAAACAGTGACTACACTCGTAGTACTTTTTTTCTAAGCTATTCTGGACACCGGTTCAATTCCGGTCACCTCCACCAAATCACGTTTAACAACACGCGATTTTGCACACATGACTCCGGTCGATATCGGCCCCTTCGGGGTCCACTTCAGATATTAGCGTGTAGGCGATACCTCCACTACTCTAAATAATTTGTAAGGCTTAGCCCCTCCAGCTGCATCGGTACTAGCTTCACTAGAAACTGTAGAATGTCTTGCTAGTGATCCCAATTTTCTCTCTAAACTTTGTCTATATTTTACGCACTCTTCTTTGATATAAATATGTTCCTTATATGCCACCATATCATCGACAGAGTCGGCCATTGCCTTAATTACATCTGCCTTTAGAAGAAAAATACATTTATCTTCTACAATCATATCCAGTAACCGTTCTAATTCTATACACTTAAATTCTTCTTCTGCATACTGATTTAACACCTCAAGCTGAGGTTTGAGAGCTTTTAAGGCCGTAAAAAAAGGACCTCCAGGACGAAGGAATTCTTGCACAGAGTCAAAAAGTTCAGGATCATATTTAGGATTACCTTTAGAAGCAAGCAGCAACATATTCAAACGGCATTTTTCAATCTCTTTTTTCAAGGGATTGAATAATTTCTTAGCTTTATTAATAGCTGTTTTTGAAGGATCTTCTGTCATAACCATTTCTGTATAGCCACTCAAGACCTTAACTGGTTCTGTATAGCCACTCAAGACCTTAGTTTCTGAAGGATCCACAACCATTTCTGTATAGCCACTCAAGTCATTAACTGGTTCTGTATAGCCCCTCAAGACCTTAACTGGTAGGTCATTTGAAGGATCATAAACACACACTAGCCGTTTTCCATCAAGAACCTGACTTAATTTTTTCTGTCCAATTTTCTCTAACACTCTTTTTTTATATTTTACGCACTCTTCTTCGATATAAATATGTTCCTTATACGCCACCATATCATCGACAGATTGGGATATTGCATTCAACGCCTTTCCCCCTAGACCAATAGCTCTATCGCATATCAAATCAAGAAAATTGTCTAATTCTGTACACTTAAATTCTTCTGCATCCCGACTTAACACCTCAAGCTGAGGTTTGAGAGCTTTTAAGGCCGTAAAAAAAGGACCTCCAGTACAAAGGAAGTCTTGCACAGAGTCAAAAAGTGCAGGATCATATTTAGGATTACCTTTAGAAGCAAGCGTCAACATATCCAAACGGCATTGTTCAATCTCTTCTTTCAAGGGATTGAATAATTTCTCAGCTTCATTCATAGCTCTGTCTAAAGAATCTTCTTTCATAACCGTTACTGAATAGGAACGCAAGGCCGGAACTTTAACCTGATCTTCATAGAGGTTCCAGCTTTCTACTGGTTCTGTGCCCAAAGTAGATGCCCCACTCTCATCGAAACTAAAATTTTTAGCTAATACCGCCATTTTTGTCCTTATTGCTCCAAAGTCGGGTCCTTGAGTTGCCCGCACATTTTCTAGAAGCTCTTTAAGAACACCTTTTTCCTCTTCATCTACATCTACATCTGAGATTCTTTCATACTGAGACAACAGTCTATCTACTTCTTTTTTCAAATTAGCCCTGTCACGACTATAAAAAGATATAGAAAGGTCTTTTAAAGTTCGAAACCTTTGTTCATGATCTATTTCTTCCCTTCCATCTTCAGGACTGGCACCTCCTGCCGAGGGTTCACGCACACTGATACTTGGTTTAGTTGATAATGTACCACCGGACATACTTATAGATGACATTATTTTAA
>QFBQ01000057.1 GCA_003265885.1 Candidatus Marinamargulisbacteria bacterium SCGC AG-343-D04 | reverse complement strand
TTATTTACGATAATAACTTTATAGGGAAATTAAAAAATATTAAGGAGAATAAAAAATGAAGAATTCAAGCGGATGGTTTAATTGTTTTGGATCAAGGACAGTAAAGGTAAAGCCGCAATGTGTCGAGCAAGCAAGGAGAGAAGGAAAAGAAACAAAACAAACAAAAGCAGGAAAGGCCAGCGTAGTACAAGTACAGAGTGTGAAAGATGTTACTAATCCGCGTGGAGGGGGTGCACTTCCTCCATTGAGGGGAGAAAATGCTGCAATTGCGGGTAAACTTTTATTGTCAACTTCACAGAGACAGACTGCCCCTTCTTCATAATTAGATTTTTAATAATTTAGCTGAATGAGCATGACAAATGGCAACGGCAAGAGCATCTGCGGCATCATCGGGCTTAGGCGTGCTATCTAAGTGTAGTAACTGTTTGACCATATATTGAACTTGCTCTTTAACGGCTTTTCCAAACCCACATACCCCAGATTTTACCTGGGGAGGGGTATAGGAAAATACAGATTTTTTCTGATCCTGTGCAGCTAACAACATTACCCCTCTAGCCTGAGCAACGGCCATGGCCGTTTTTGTATTTGTATTAAAGAACAATTCTTCAACGGCAACTTCTTCAATCGTGTATTTTTTGAAGAGCTTACGTAATTCTTTTGAAATAATAGAGAGCCGTTCAGGAAGAGTAAGTGTAGGCGCTGTTATCAAAACACCATAATCCAAGGGGATTAATTTAGACCTCTTTTTTTCTATGATGCCAAAGCCTGTAGTGGCCAATCCGGGATCTAAGCCTAAAATAATCATAATTTTTCTACCTTATTACAGTGAATAAAAATTTTATCTCCGGGTTTTACCATATGGCGGAAGGTGAGGCGTTTGGTACTTTTGAGCTCGACTTGATTAGGTCTTTCCGGAACATCAATCCAGCTTTTTAAGGTCATTTTTTTGATATCGGCAACTAATACCATGTCTTGGTTATAGAGTTGAGCCTCACAGGACCACGTGTTAATGCCGGCCATCTTTTTTTGTTCAAAATAGACACATAGGCTATCTTCAACAGCCATCCACTGCATAATGCCCATCATAAGAGGGTTTCCGGGAAAGTGGCCCTTAATTAAGGGGTGATTTTTTGGGTAGGTATAGGACGAAATACATTCCGTATCCTGTACCATTACAAGTGAATCACAGATAATCATATCTTTATGTTTTCCGTAGTTTTGTTTGATCACCTCTACGGATGCATTGGATGAAAAGGAGAAATCTGTTGGAGTCACACTTTCTT
This sequence comes from Candidatus Marinamargulisbacteria bacterium SCGC AG-343-D04, assembly GCA_003265885.1. Taxonomy (GTDB): domain Bacteria; phylum Margulisbacteria; class Marinamargulisbacteria; genus AG-343-D04. The sequence continues at coordinate 5,780 of QFBQ01000057.1, read as the reverse complement.
TTTGATGAGATTTTTTTGTAAAAAAAGCAGTCATATCTCCAGCACAGACATTCCCATTAGGGCCGATTAATTCACCTCTATATTTTAAAAAATCACCTTTATCACTAATTTTTGAAATAGACCCTCTTAGTTCTTCATTTGCAGAATGATTTTGTAAACATTCAAAACTAGAAATGCCGGCAAAGATAGCCATTTCATCAGACTTTAGTTTTCCACTTACTACTATAGAGGCAAGTGCTAGAATCTCCATATAGACAGGGACTGCTAAAACAGGAGAGGCTTGTCCAATGTCTTTTAAGAAAATGTCTCTACCAAGCTCATCTTCTGAACGAACAGTAAGCGACAAGTCTCCGGCACAGCTAGCGTTTTCTTCCATAGAAATAGTATCTAATAATATATTTTCATAGCGGTGTATGAGATGGGTTTTAATGGCATCTTGGTTAAGTACTATAGTCAATGTTTTTTGATCTCCTCTCTTAAATTTCGAACGGCGCGAGATAATAGTCTAGAGATATGCATTTGAGATAACTCCATACGTACTGCGATTTCTGTTTGAGATAATCCTCCATAAAAGCGAAGATAAATAATGCGTCTTTCACGGGAACTTAGCCTCATAATAGACTGCTTCAATGTTTCTTTATTTAATAGGCTTTCTACATCTGAGGCCGTTCCTATTTGGTCCAGCAATGAGGGCTCTCCCCCGTTGGAATTTTTATAAGAATCCCCTTTATAGCTAGGAGAGTCCAAGGACATGACCCTAACATTTTGTCCAGATTCCATTGCTTCTAGTATCTTTTCTTCGGATACATCTAGCTTCAATGACAATTCACTTATAGTTAATGAGTCACCGTTTTGCTGAGCTTCATTGATTTCATTTTTAATTTTAGAATAAAGCTCTTGCAATTTTCTTGGAATTTTTACAACTCTACTTTTATCTCGAAAATAATGCTTAATTTCTCCAATAATATTGGGAGTGGCAAAGGTTGAAAAGTCCGTTTCCCTATCTAATTGAAAGCGATCCAATGCCTTTAGAACAGCAATGGACCCAACTTGAACCAAGTCATCAACATCGTTTTTATTAAAGGCTAATTTTCGGGCAATATACTCTATTAAAGGTTTATAATTTTTTATAATTACGGCCTTTAATGCTTGATTTTTAGTCTCGCAATACTCTACTACCAGTGGGTCTATTTTTACAGCCAAGAAATATCTCTTTTTTATCAAAATTTATAATGAATGTCATTAGAATAATATCATAGTCGCTGGTATAATTTCAAACAATATGTATAGCCATGACTCACGTACACTACGCAAAGGGGACACCTTTTTGTGTCTTCCTGGAGGAGAAGCGTTTTGTGATGAAGCGTTAAAGCGAGGGGCGGCGAATATTATTACCTGTTCTCGACAAGAAATGGCAGATATTGCTAACCGTGCTTACGATTTTCCATCAAAAAAACTTAATGTTATAGGAGTAACGGGGACAAATGGAAAAACATCGGTCTGTTCATTTGTTGGGCAAGCTCTGCAGGTTTTAGGGAGAAAACCTTTGGTTCAAGGGACCTTGAATTCCCCTCTAACCACGCCTGAGTCACTGGATACACTTACGACTATTCATGCCCATGTTCAAGAAGGGGGAACGGACTTTATTATGGAGGTATCGTCTCACGGAATTGACCAAGGGCGCATTGAGGGGATCGACTTTACTATCAAGTGCCTCACCAATATTTCTCAAGACCATCTTGATTATCACCCCAGTTTTGAGCACTATCGCGATACAAAAGAACGTTTTATGAATGATTATCCAGGGACATCTTTACGTCCATCAGGGTATTTAAGCTATGACGATATGTTAAATAAAAATCTTAAAGGGTCATTTAATCAACACAATTTAAAGGCCGCTCTGGCTATTTTAATAGAAAGCGGGTTTTCTTTGGATGAGTCTGTGCGCGCATTACAAGAGGTTAAGGCTCCTCCAGGCCGCTTTGAGGCGATTAGTTCAACAGCGCCTTTTGAGGTTGTGGTGGATTATGCGCATACCCCAGACGCGCTAGAAAACACCTTGAAAGAGGCGAAAGAAATGGCTCTGAAGCAGAATGCTCAGCTTATCACCTGTTTTGGGTGCGGGGGAGATCGAGATAAAAGCAAAAGGCCATTGATGGCAAAAGCGGCAGCAAAATATTCAGATGTGATTATAGTGACTCAAGATAATCCTAGAACTGAAAACCCAACACATATCGTGAATGATATTATTGAGGGATTTTGTCATGAGGATGACTACAGTATTCAAGAAGATAGAAAAAAAGCCATTGAGTTGGCCCTTCAATCCGCACAAAAACATGATGTGGTCGTGATAGCAGGAAAGGGACATGAAGCGTATCAGATGATTGGAAAAGAGAGCCTTCCTTTTGATGATAAAGAGATTGCCTTGGCCAGTCTTATCCAGATGGGGTACGCATGAAAATTTCAATAGATTCTAGAACGATTCAGGCAGGAGATACCTTTATTCCTGTTAAAGGAAAGAATTTTGATGGACGTGATTTTGTTGACGAGGTTATTAAAAAGGGGGGGCATGTATTAGATGTAGATTTGTTTGATTATGCCAAAAAGTATCGTCAAAAACTAGCGTGTACAGTCATTGGAATTACTGGATCTGCAGGAAAAACCACATTAAAAGAGTTGTTATTTTCTGTCTTAAATACATCATACAACGTAGTCAAAACATTTGAAAATCAAAATAATGAATTTGGAGTGCCACTGACATTATTATCAGCGGATGACAGTACAGATATTCTTATTGTGGAAATGGGAATGAGAAAAAAGAAAGATATTGAGTTTTTGACGATGATGGTACAACCAGACATAGTGGTATTTTCTGGTGTAGGTAAAACACATATAGAATTTTTTCGTAATCAGCGTCAATTGGCACTAGCTAAAGCCGAAATTTTTAGGGCTGCTAAATCTTGGCAAAAAGAAAAAGAACGACATGCATTTTTGAATTCTAACGGAGATTACGCCGACTTAATTGAACAAAAAGCGACAAAGGCCGGATATATACTCAACCCTTATGGGGGGGGATGACAAACTGTCTGAAAACATTAATGTATGTTACCAAATTGGGCACTTTTTTAATGTGAGTGATTCTGTTATCCAAGAAGGCTTGCAAGGGTATCAGTCTGCCTCACATCGCATGACAAAAAGTGTTGTCAGAGGAGTTACTATTTTAGATGATAGTTATAATGCAAATCCTTCGGGAGTAGAGTATGCATTGCAATATTTAAGACGTTTTAAAGGGCGTAAAATTTTAGTTTTAGGGTCTATGTTGGAACTGGGACAACATTCTGAAATAGAACATCAAAATATAGTGTCTCTGGCGGTGAATGAGGAAGTTGATATTATATTTTTATATGGAGAGGAAACTAAAAAAATGACATCCGATACGATATCTCTGTCATACTTTGAAGAGAAAAGTCAGCTGAAAGAGGTTCTTCTTGCGGAGTGCAAAGAGGGAGATGTTGTCTTAGTGAAAGGATCTAGGTCCTTAAGAATGGAAGAGATTGTGGAGCATTTACATCATGCTTTATCTTAAATGCGCGGTCGTATGCATGCTTTCGTTTGTGCTGCAAAAAAGTATTATAACTCTATTTCATAAACTGAATATTTTTCAGTCTATTTATGAGTTAAGTCCTGAAAAACATCAGCAAAAGCAAAAGACACCGTCTTTAGGAGGAATAGGACTGTTAATTACGTTTTGGGCGGGGATTATTTGTTTCCCCCTGAATCCCTTGGTTGTGTGGATTGCTACCGTTTATACAGCATTTTCTATTTTGGGAGCTATTGATGATATAAGTTCTGTTTTTAGGAAGAAAAATCAAGGGTTAACTTCGGTACAAAAAGCTGGGTTTCAGGTTTTATTTAGTTTTATTTTATTAACGGGTTATGCTGTGTTTATCAAGCCTATCACTTTGCTTCAATGTATTGGGTATATGTTTGTGATGGTAGGAACGTCAAATGCGACGAACTTAACAGATGGCTTAGACGGTCTGTTAACAGGGTGTAGTCTGGTTACTTTAGCAGGTTTTTCATTTTTGTTATCGACTATGCCAACTTTGTTTCTTCAGAGTATACCGCTGTCTTTGGGGCTTGGGCTTATTGTGTTTTATGTTTTTAATCGCCATCCAGCAAAAATTTTTATGGGGGATACCGGTTCGTTGGCTATAGGGGCCTGTTTTGCTGCGATGGCGATAGTGATCGGGAATGTATGGATATTGTTGCCCTTGGGCTTTGTGTATATTTTAGAGACGTTGTCGGTAATGGTTCAGGTGATCTACTTCAAGCGAACAAAACGACGTGTTTTTTTAATGGCGCCACTACACCATCACTTTGAGTTGTTGGGAATGGATGAGAGACGAGTGGTGATATTGTTTTGGGGACTTAGTTTAATTGGGGCTCTAGGCATATTATTATATAGTTAGGCTTATCTGCAACATATAGATCCGATATTTGCAAAACTATATTGAATATACTTTTAATGTTTTTACAGGATGTCTAGAAGATTTCTCCTAGACATCCATAGATTGCGTCAGAAAGCTTATATTGGTTGAAGTCCTGATCTATATTCAGATTCATCGGTAAAAATATAATGAGTTTCTTCAGCTGCATCATTAGAGATAACTTCTCCAGAGTATTCATGAAAAGGAAAATCTAAAAACGATCTTCGTATTGTTAAGTATTTATCATCTTCTGAAAAAACAAAGATATACTGCTGGTGCATTTGAATGAAATATTGGCTCGTTTTTATATGCTTTAAATTTTCTGTGTATTCATAAATTGCGATAAAATAAAGCTCTCCTCCTTCATAACGTTCTTCTCTCTCCACTAATCCTTGAGAATTATAACTATATTTTACGGTTACATTACCCATATACCCACTTTCATGAGACCATTTAGATATAAATCCTTGACTATTTATGTCTATAACAAAATCATCTTCTTGAGATCTATTGTCATATGTAGAAGAAAGAGCATAAGAGTTTTTTGAACTATAAGAAGTTTTTTGACCATTTATGTAAACGTTTTTATAAATAGTTGGAAGTCCGAATCTATCATATTTTACTTCATGTGTTACCTGTCCACTTTCGTCATGCTTTAGAGCCAAAATTGTTTGATTATGCAGACTAGACTCGTATTCGGATGCTGTATTGGGGTTGATATGAATTAAGCCATGATCAGTGATGTTAAACTCAACAATTTCCCCAGAGTTTAAGCTTTCAATATCATTCAAAGTAGAATATTGAGAAGCAAACGAGTCAAAAATATTAGCAGAAGAATCATCGAAAGACGTCCAAGTATCCGTAGAGTCTATAATAAGAAACTCAGGTGTTACATAGTGATAGGAAACGTTTCCGTCTAGATTTTCTCTAGAAAACAGAGCCGCTTTTCCAAAAGAGCTTCCATTAGCCGAAAAGTTTTCAACAAATTCACGAAGAGTAAATCCCGAAGCAGAGCTATTCAGCGTTAAAGGAAGCTCCATAATGTCAGGCCCATTTAACAAAGAGATGGAATCGGAGTTCATTTGATAAGTTTGTTTTTCAACAGACATGTGTTTAGCAGACTCATTAGTTTCTAGAAAGTAAGTGTCGATATAGGTACTATCGTCTTCGTTGCGAACAATAACTTTTTTGTACAGTGTGCTGTTTCCAGACATGACAAATTTATATTGTCCGTTTTTAGGCGTGAACGTTTCGAAAGAAGTAGTGTCTACTTGTCGCTCACTAGATTCT
>QFBQ01000056.1 GCA_003265885.1 Candidatus Marinamargulisbacteria bacterium SCGC AG-343-D04 | reverse complement strand
GATAACTATATAGAGACAAAAAGATAAAGGAGAAAAAAATGTCTACAACAAACGAAAATTTAATCACTTCACGACACTCATCACCAACATGTGATAGTCAAGACAACATAACCAGCGAGGTCAGTATGGACAGTTGGACAAGTGGGTTAACACCTCCACCCCACAGAGATCCTGAGGCAAGAAGGCGAGCATGCAGCTCAGAACCTTCACCATAAAACATCTCGTAAATTTCAAAAAAATTTAAATGTATTAAAAATAAATACATGCCCTCTTTCTCTTTTTTATGAAATTTTTCCTCTATTCAATACGATAACTATATAACAGGGAATAATATGACATTTACTTTAAAAAAGACAAAATCAAAATATGGAAACACGCATGTGTCATTAAACTCTTACCCAAACTCAAGAATAAGTTCATCTCACTTCCCCTCTTTCTTTTCGAAACATAAATTCTCTTTCGCCTTTATCTTCCTCTACATTTTCAGTCTTCTTGTTATTCTTTCTTTTGTTATTTAATAGATCTTGAACTCTTTTACCCTCTCGAATTACACTAGAGATAATGACCTGGCTTTTTTTAAAATTAATCAACACCTTAATCGCGTCTTTAAAATCTAAAGAATCGTTAAACAGTATTGCTACAGGCATCGTCCTGGGCTCCTTTTGCGGACTCATCCCCTCTAACTTTACAGCTTACGCCCTGATCATCTTTCTATTTTGCATCTTTCGCATTACAGTCTCTGCTGGCTTTTTTGGCTTTATCTTTGGAAGCCTATTCTCTTTCATCATCATTCCTCTCACCCACCATCTTGGTCTTTTTCTTCTTACCCACGACTCTCTTAATTCTTTCTGGACCACTCTCATGAATATGCCTTTCTTTCCTCTTTTATCTCTTAATAATAGTGTGGTTTTAGGTCAGTATTGTCTGTTTTTTTGTCTCTCTATCCCCTTATTCAAAGGCTCTAAAAAAGGCATTCTTTATCTGAGAGAATCTGTTTACCCGAAGATTGAAAACTCATCTTGGCTCAAAGCCTTCAAATTAAGCAAATTCGGAAAATGGGCCTTTCGTCTCTGGAGCCTGGCCACATGATACGTAAACGTTTCTTTATTCCCATTACATTGCTAATTAGCTGTATTTTTCTATTCAACTACATCTTTCTAGATAGAATTCTGACCCATCTACTAGAATCTCAACTCGAAGAAATCGCCGAAGCCAAAGCTTCAATTGCCGATATTGACCTTTCTTTTTCTCCCTTAGGACTCTCCCTTTATGGTATTAAAATCGCAGATAAAGACAAGCCTATGGAAAACCTTATTGAATGTTCTTACATCTCCGCCTCTCTTGATCTTTCTGCACTATTAAATAAACATATCGTCATTCCTGAACTTGCTATCACAGGAATTGCGTCTCATACCCCTAGAAAAAAGTCTGGGGCTTTAAACAAAAAAACAGCTGCAAAAAAACCAAGCAAAAGTAAAGCAGAAACACCCGCTTCTCAAGATCCGCCTCCCTCTAAAACAGAACCTTCTACAAAAAAAGACCCGTTTTCCGATGTTAATATAGATGCACTAATCGCCAACACAGACCTTTCTCTATCTTCCACTACTGAACGATTACAAAAGCAATTTACATCTCAAAAAAAACAACTTGAAACAGAACTGTTGTTTAGCGATTCCCAAGCACAACTAGACACACTACAATCTTCTGTAAACACCTTCATCGACGATATCTCACAAGGAAAGATCAAAGACTGGACTAAAGTCTCCTCTCAACTACGCGAATTCAAAGAACAATCTAAACAAATCAACACATCTCTTAAACAAAAAAAGGCTCGCATCAGCTCTTTAGCCTCCCAACAAAAGAAGTCTATCTCCTCCCTCACCAATGCAGGATCGTCCGACAAACAAGCCCTATATAACACATTTAATTTTGCAGCTATCAAACAAGGAAATCTTTCTCAAACACTTCTTGCTGACCCGCTAGAAAAGAAAATCAACACCTATATGAACTACTTGTCACTAGGGTCTACTACTATACAAAAAGTATCGGCATCATTTTCATCCAAACAAGATAGCGACTCCGTCTTTAAAGGAACTACGATTTCCTTTACCAACACACAGAAAACGCCTCGATTCTGGATCAAGAAAATCTCGTTTTCAACTAAAGACAATCGCTTTTCAGGCAATATTTATGACCTTTCTAGTAATCAAGCTTTGATACAAAAAAATATTCGCATCAAGATTAACGATAACGATGCCTCTATCTCTGGATCCATTAACACTCTAACAGACCCCATTTCTCAACAATGGACCTACTTATTAAACTCTCCACTATCAGGGTTTAAATTATTATCTGCAGAACCTAAAGATCTCTATCTAGAATCTGCTCACAATAACACCGAGGCCAACTTGGCGTTATCAGGACTTTCGCTTTCAGGAAATATCATCATTCAAACAACAAAAATGAAAGCCTCTGATCTTCGATCAGCAAAAGATATGTCGATCATTGCTATCACGCGAGATGTCATGAACAGCACCCCAAAAATCGTCACAAATATCGGCCTATCTGGCTCTATCTACCTTCCGTCATTTTCCTTTTCTTCTGATATCGACAAAAAGATTTCCGGTCGTATCAAAGCCATTACCCAACAACGAATCGCTGCCTTAAAAAAAGAAATAAGCGATAAAATTGATACCCAAATAAAAACAGAGAAACAAAAACTTCAAAAAGCGATCGGCCTTTCAACAACAGATCTCTCTAGCAAAGCTGCTGTTCAAGAAGAAGCCTCTCAACAGATTAATGCATCTATTAAAGAAGAACAAACAAAAGTGCAGCAAGAAATAGATACATTAAAAAAAGCTGCGCAAGAAGAACTAGATAAGCAAAAAGAAGCCTTAAAAAAAGAATCTCAAAAAGAAATCGAAAAACAACAAAAACACCTAGAAGAAGAAGCTAATAAACTCTTAAAATCCTTATTCTAATTTTACGCTTATTGTCCCTAAAGCGCCTTCGTCTAAAACAGCATCTATTAATTGACATAAAGGCCAGCTGTCTTCTTTTTTAGGATTATGTGTATGAGGATCCCAGTACCCAGAAATCTTAATACCACCGCTCCCTTTTAAATGATGGGTTTCATAGATTGGAAGCAAGGTTGTCGTTATTTCCCCAAACGTCACTACTGCCCTAGTCCCATCATCTCTATATGTCGGGATCACTAAACCTGATTCTCTAAACGCTTTAGCTAATTTCTGGTCACATTTATGCCCCTTATCTCCACAAGGAGGCCTAGTTAAATGTGCGACTGCTGGTTTCCCGGCTACCCCCTTCTTAACCTTTTTAACATCATGTTCATTATTTAAGAACTGCTCTTCAGCATGCTGATGATCTCCTAGGCTCGCTTTATATTCGTTAGACAAGTCCTTACCTTTTGGATCTTTAAAGATAACTGAGGTTTCTCCTTCCTTATGCAACTTACTACTATCCGCAGGTGTTTGTCTCATTACCTCAAAAACTGTCTGTGAAGGAACTATGTCCTCCACTTTTTTGTACAATTCATTCATTTGAACACGTGGAAAATTCCCAGGCCTCGCCTTCTCTTTAAACCGATCCATAGCTAACATCATAAAATGAATATAACGATTAGAAGTATGTCTTAATGCCACATTCTCTCCATACACGTGTAGCTGCGGCCTTTTTCCTCCCAAGCCATGAACCGTAGCTCTCACGTTACCAAAAACAAATTTTTTCTTTTCAGCTGGAGTTTGCTTACTCTTTTCAACTGGTTTTGAATCAGCTAGTTTTAAGTTTTTAACAGAGATACCTCCAACTTTAGGCCCAACCCTTCCTTTATTAATCACCTCATGAGCGCCGCCGTTTATTACTGTTAAAGTACATTTTTTTGGACTCGCGCTCTTGAATAACGCCACTTCTTCGCCATCTTGGTTTACTAATACTTTTCCTACGTTTTCTTTATCAAACCATTTATTCGTTGGATCTGTAGAAGCTGTCCTAGCCTCTAAATCTGTTGAGCAGTCAAAAATAGTATAAGGATGTTGAGGAGACAGGGCCACTGCCTGCCCATTATTTGGAGAATACCTTCCGGAGTTTACACCAACGCAATATACCTTCCCAGACTTACTCACCTTTAAAAAAACTCCCCCAGAAGCTCCTTTTCCGGTGTCATTCCCCATAAAAGATGCGCCCGAACCCTCCAAGTGAGGAGATTCCAAATAGACACCTTTAATCGATTGAAATTCACCACTCTTTTTTTTCTGAACAGCCCCATCTTTAACCTTGAACTCATGAATTCTATGTTGAGATGATAAAGAAGCTACGTTAAATACAGTTTCTCCATCTTTTTCATCAATAGATATCACAGTACCTCCCGTCAGACGATTATTCCACGTAATCAAATCACCTTTTTTTACTCGTGGAGTATACTTTTCCAACTCAAACACCCTTGTTTGGCTTATTGAAAGTTGTAAACGAGAAGGATCTTTCCCTCCAAACCCTAAAAAATATACGGCCCCTTCATTTTGCGAATCGTCACCCTCTGGAGCAGTCAAAGAAATATATCCTCGTGCAGAGACATCCCCTTGTCCAACAAGTAATTGAATATCACTATCTTCCCTACAAGTAATCCCGCATTTTTCATTCTCTTTTGCACTAGCTTCTTGAAGTTTATATGTCTCTTGCTCTTGAGCAGTCTCATCATAAAATGTTATAGACGTTTTTTCTAATTTTCCATTACTATCTACATCCATACCATGTTTAGTGGTTATAATAAAAAACTTGTCTTCTCCTGCATTTATGATAAACCCGGAACCTTTATTATTCCCTGATGTTATAGACCCGACTGCTTTTGCGGCTTCTTGAATAACTGGAGGTTGCTTAGCAAAACATTGAGAGGTTGTAGAAACACTACTTCTTCGTCTTAACGTTTTTTGGGGACTGAACGATTTTTGGGGACTGGGAGTCTTTTGAGATACTGCTACACCTGGCATTTTAACATCCTTTTTATAAATAATTTATTAATTAATTAACTAGTAATTTGACATTCTTAACTTTAACGCTATAATTTATACTATATTAGCACAAATAATAAAGAGGTTATTTTATGACTTTTAGAGCAGCTCTCAAGTCTTTTCCTAATTTAGCACAACATCCTAAACTAAGAGCTATGGCTACAAAAGCACCATCAAGGATAGTTTCATTATTCAATCCTGACAAGATCACTCATTCTACAACGGTTTTAGGAACAACACCTGCCGAACTAAAAGAGCTTGTCGGAAGCTTATCTCCAAAAGAACCAGAAGTTTGTCAGTTACTTAGCGATCACACCCTAATTCATACCTCCGTTGTTAGTTCAGAAGACGGTACATTCGGAGTTTCTACTATTTCAAACTCATACTACGGGTCTGGTTTTCAACTTTGCCATATCAGCTCTTTTTCACCACCAACTCACGATGAATCTTATCCTTTTACAACAACAGATACTCTTTCACCACATGTAACAGGCTTTAAACTAGGAGATATCAAACCAATACAAGGTGGTTATGCCAATTTTACAGGTATATTAAACAGGACACTTTTTACTACAAGATCCATTACAGATTCTCCCGAACTTGAGTTTCCCATCACATTTCTTCCTCCGTTTTCTATAACAGAAATAGGAGACCACTCCTATTGCGTATTCGGAACAAGTGAATTCCAAGGTGAAGCTCAAATTTTTTCCGCTGTTTTTTCAGGAAAACCGCCAGAAACACCTCAGGACTTACCCTTAGGTAACATGATTACCCTTCATGTTGCTAAGGCTTTACCTTCAGAGTTACAATTGCGTTGAACTCCTCTCTCGTAGATGGATCTTCGAGCACCTGATTTTCATTGATTTTTTGTTCTATATACTGGGTAGCAGCGTCCTTGCTATAAATGTGATATTTTTTATCCTTCCCTCTTAAAACCTCAATAGTCAGGTCCGCCTCTGTTTCCTCTGAACTTAAACGTACAAATATTACTTTTCCAACACCATCACCCCATTTCAATTCACCAAGTGTTAATGGACAACGATACACTTCCTCTTCTTGATTCGAGAAAAAACTGTCTACCACAATACCTTGTGCATCACACTCTGTTAAATCAATAGATAGTTCGGGGGGTCGTAAAACTCTCATAGGAAGTAACTGTCTTAGAACCCGATCAGTCTCTTCATTAAATGGTAAAGTAACTCTAGGCATCAACACTTCTCTACCTTGTGAACTTAGGAATTCATAACCTTCCAGAATGTCTTGACGGACATTATAACTTCGATTAAAACCAGCCTCTGCAGCACTCGCTATCATTATCAAATGATAAATTATATATAAATTATATACAAGTAAAGTAAAATTACGCCTTCACCCTTTTATCTCAGATCTATCAACAACATGCCTTAATTAAAAAATAAAAGAAATTTTTACGCGTATGCCATTTGACGCTGTACAAGCAAAATCATTGCCTCTATAGTTTTAGATTAAAATAATTGCTTTAAACTCTGACACAGAGCTTTTAAAGAAATTTCCTGATCATCCATAACGCCTTTCGTAAAAAAAAGTCCAAACTTTTCTTCGCAATCCATAAAATGTTTTTGTGTATCATTCAGATGAATAACGCCCTGAAAAACAGTATATCCCCGTGTTTTTTTCAAAGCTACACCACAGATTTTTTCTCCTTCTAGAACACATTCATATGGATTATGGTAACTGTTGCAAAACTGAATATTTTGCCCACTTGTATCTTGATCCCCGGCTAAGGTGACGGGAATCCCATTCGCATTCAAACTGTTTTTAATTAGAGTAGAAAACCAAAGACATCTTTCTTTTAGTCGCGTTGGAACCGATCCATAATTTTCCGGAATTCCCGCAGAAAACACAATATCTCCAGGACAATGAAACACCACGCCGCCCCCTGTTACTCGATAGGCATGATCAATATGACTAAAATCTTTAGGAATGTCTCTTTTTTCAGACTGTGTAATCCCCCTATTTTGCCATCTATAAAATCTAAAAAAGCTCTCTCGTTTACCCTCGGATAAATCTGCAATTAATTGGTCGTCATAGCGCATATTTTCTTCTGCACTATCAAAGTGAGTGTTGTTAATCATCAGATTATTATATCTACCCTAGCATATTATAAAAAGACTAAGTCAGAACAATCTAAAATATTCACAAACATTACAGAATCAACAAAGAATAGAGATGAGTCATCTCATTATTAAAGATCGTGGCATAGCTTACGTCATTCGTTGTTTACTCCTTCTGTTTGCATCTCACTTAAAAAAAAACATTACCTCTGCATTGAAGTTGAGCCGATCT
>QFBQ01000055.1 GCA_003265885.1 Candidatus Marinamargulisbacteria bacterium SCGC AG-343-D04 | reverse complement strand
AGATGGTTTACCCTTAAATATTGAAGCGATCTATTCTGATGTGGCTCCCCACATAGAACAAGGTTCTGGGAGATCTTACATGCATCAAGGCGTTCAAGACCATAATGCAGTAGAACAAGAAAATGCAGTAGTACAAGAAGAAGAAGGGGTGTACGATAATTTTTCAAGAGGAACCAACAAACCAACTAATATGATAGAAAGTAGAGTCTATGATATGGGAGGAACAGCAGGAACAACCACAATAGTAGGAGGAAGAGATGGGCAGGCGGCAGGCTATGACGTAGCCACAAACGGAGATGCAATCTATGCCGCAGTCGAATAATTAATGATGAATTTACAAATCCGGATGGAACAAAGGGCTCATTAAGCGAAATCGAAGGAACCTACGCAAATATTTAAATGGTGTCGCTGGATAGAGAAATAGAGACTTATTTTCTATGAATAGTTCCTAAGTGGCCTACAAACGTGTTGTGTTTATAGCGAGAATATTGCGTGAATTTTTCGGCATCTTAAAAAGAGTATTTTTATTGGAGCTAATTTGTTTTATTTCAAATAAGAATCTGTCTTTATCCATAAAATAGTACGTATTGTTAGCAACACGTTTGTAGGCCAGTTAGGAATTTTTTAATGAAGAGGCGCTAACATCTTTAGCGCACCGCAATAAACTGAATCACGGCGTTAGCTTGGTAGAGTTTGGTCATGTTGACGGAACTCTTTTTTTTATAGATGCCTGCTTTTGCTTTAGAGTAACTGGTAAATTGAATCCAGGGTTCTTGGCGTTGGAAACGGATACGTTCTTGCAGCGGAAAGCTGGAATCATAAGAGAGGGTGGGGCTTCCTAATGTTGTCGCGACAGCGGAAATACGTTTTCCAGATCTCACGTTGCGGGAACTTTTGTAGTTGGGATTATTGGTAATCACCATCGTAATGACAGAGGTACCATTAACGGGAAATTGTTGAGGAAACACTAAGTAGTATTGCACAGCATTATCAAAAAAGATGGCGGTGGCTTTGATGCCATTGTCTAAAGTAATATGTTTTTCTTGAAACGGTTTGTTGAGACGTTCTTTAAATTGAGCATAAGTATAGCCTAATAAGGCATGCCCGATTCCTTTTGCAGAAATCAAATAAGGAGAAATGGGTGCATCTAACCACGTATGGTAAGAAAAGCCTGTATTTTCTGGGTTTTGAGTAAAGATTTTGGATTTATATACCCTATTGTTGGGAAGTTTGTTGTCTTGAGAGAGCGTATCGTGTTGTAGGCCAGTGTTGTAGGGATTTGCTCTAAATTGTCCCCAAGACACAGGCCCTTTAGATGGGAGATCGTAGCAATAGATATATTCATCAAAAAGAGAGACCAATAACTCTAGTTGGCCATCTTTGTCGACATCTGCAATCATAGGGGTAGCCTCTCCCCCACTAGGAAGTGTATATTTACCAACAGTATTTCCCTTTGAGTCGATAATAACAAGCAAGCCCTGTTCTGTAATAAATACAAACTCTTCTGATGAACTATAGTCTACATTCGCTAAGATAGCAGACGCCGATACTTGCCCAACTTTTTCGAATCGTTCGGGCTTTAACTGAGATAAAGACCAAAATCCATTTTCAGGTTCATAAAAGGTAGTTCCGATGACAATAGAGTTTTTGTTGACCATAGGCATAGCGACAACTTGAGGATGATCTGAAGGATTGAGATCAATACGTTGTAAGTAGCGGCCTTTAGTATTGAGTTTATGTAAAAAGCCATAACTTTCGGCATAAAAAATATGAGATTTTGTTACAAAAGCAGAGGAAAAGATGCCTGAAGGTTCGACTGAAAAATGTTTCCAAAGCATTTTTCCATTTTTTCCATTCAGTGCATAAAAACTACCGTTTCTACAGCCAATCAAAATGTCTTTATAGCCATCTTTATTGATATCGAGTAAAGAGGGGGATGCCAAAAAGCTACGTTTTTGAGGACTGTAAACATCGGGCGTGAGAGCAGGTTGAAAGGCCCAGATGGGTTTTCCTGTTTTTCCATTTAGAGCAAAAATTTCACCGGCTTCATTGGCCACAACGGCATCTAGAAAGGTGTCATCATTTAAATGGGCTAGTGCGGGAGCTCCTTCAAAATCTCCACCCGCTTTTTGGGCCCACAGTAAAGACCCATTCCAACTGAAAGCGCCAATATAGTTTTCGTCGTTTCCAAACACAATTTTGGAGGCACTAATAGCGACGCCATTAACATCACGATCGCCATATTTTCCCAATACAAAAAGGTGTTCACGCTTACCATTTTTACCATTAAGCATATGTACCCCGTCGAAGGAATCTTTGGGGCTGGCATAGCTTTTGCCATTGGAAGGAACGAAGACCATGCCATTGGCATATTGAAGTGTTGTTCTGTAGGTGGTCAGTCCTACATGTGTTTTCCATTTAAGGGGTATTTTTTGAGATGGATTCAGAGAATTGACCAATGTTTTTGCAGAAAGCACGGAACTGCTGGAATATAATAAAAGAAGAAAGAGAAGTAATCGGGCCATGACTTTATTATATCATTTTTGAGAAATGAATAGGAAATTTTTTTTAATTAAAACTTGCAAAAAGTTATGGAGATTGTGTACTGTAGACGTATGACAATCCCTGTAGTTTTATCAGATATACAAGCATTTTTTGATCAATGGGCGCCTGCAGAGTTAGCTGCGTCTTGGGATAATGTGGGAATTCAGATAGGGGCTAAAGGTGGGGAGATATCAGAATGTCTGGTTTCTTTGGAAGTGGACGAGCAAGTATTGGCCTATTTAGAGGGCAAGACGACTGTAGCGGTTATTACGCATCATCCTTTATTTTTTAAGTCGTTAAAACGCATTGATTATAATACAGATATGGGTCAGATCATCTCAGCCTTTGTCAAAGGGGAGCATGCCTTATTTTCTGCACACACAAATTTAGATGCAGCTGAAGATGGGGTGAATGATTGTTTGATCGAGTCCTTTGGTTTGGATCCCAAGATAGGGGTAGTGATGGAAGATGGGTTTGGAAAATATATAGAGTCTCCTAATATTACTTATCAGGACTTGCTAAAAAAGAATGGAGGGATTGCTCAAGGGGCGATTCATAATGAACCCATAAAGAGGTTGGGGTTTTGTGCGGGGAGTGGACATGGATTAATAGGGAGTGTATTAAGCTTAGGCTGTGATACCTTCGTTACAGGTGAAGTGACCTATCATGACCATGTAACGTGTAGGATGAATGGAGTCAGGTTGATTACATTAGGGCATAAAGAATCAGAAAATATGATCGTGGATCGAATTGCAACACGTATGAGAAACATGTTTAAAGATCTAGAAGTGACGGCCTTAAAATAAGGGTTTGGAACATTTTTTGATTTATTATTAGCAGTAATTCTGAAGTATATATCTCTTTTAGATTAAACGCTTTCTATTTACAGTGTATTCAATACATCAAGATAAATCGATGTAATTTTTATATGTTTTAAAACGATAAACTAGAAGTAAATAAATATAAAGCAGATAAAATAATTTGAAATATATTTGATAAGGAGAATATTATGAGTCAGTTTAACACGGTAGGTAAGGGCCCAGTAGTGCACAAGGCAGTAGTGCAAAAGAAAGAGCAAAAGAAAGAGCAAATAAGTAAAGGAAAAAGACTTTTTAAGACCCCAGCAGAAGTGGTGGAAGGTTTAACAGAAGATCCATTAAAATTTTTAGTTCGAGACCCATTAGCAAGAACAGTTAGTGCAGCAGGTTATATAGCTAATGCAGCAGTAGATTTGATGGCATCAGCGGCAAAAGCTCCAGCTGTGGTAAAGGGAGTAGTGTCAGCAGCTTTGTTGGCTCAAGAAGTAGGCGCGATGCCCGTACAAGACGAGGTAATTCTTCCTGAAGAGGCACTAAAGGGCGAAGCCAGAGATATCCCTACCACGCCTACCACGCCTACCATTCCAGCTCCAAAAGGTCAGATCGTTTCGGCCTTAAACGTAGCGAGAGAACTCTTAACGCCCTCATTTGAGGAGCTAGAAAATGATGACGCTCCACAAGGCGCTAGTGGGCAAATAGATTTAGAAAGGGAAAGAAGAGGGGATGGGTTTGGACCTATGCAGGCATGGGCGAAAGAGTGTAGTGCAAACCACGAACATGTAAATCCTGTAGCCTCTCCTGTATTTGAGGCAGTTGCGGGGGAACGTTATGAGGACTGTCTAGGTTTAGGTTCAGGTATTGAAGATGCAGAGTCAGTCCTCAATAGGATTCTAAGCAGTTTAGATTTCCCCACATTAGGCAGAATAGGTTTGGAAGATGTTTATCAAAATGTTGGATTTAGTGAGATCCCGAATGATGATAGAAACCTGTTTCTATATCGCGTTGGTGATGGCGATGGGTCTGGCGATGGTCTATCTTCAATTGAACTACCTATGGCTGAATTAAAAGGTAACAAACTGTTTGGTTGTTTTGTAGGAGAAGGGAAGGTTGAAGAATTAGTGAAAGGGTTAAATATGATGAGAAATGCATCATATGGAACGTGTGTAGAAATTATGGGAGATCTTACAGCCTGTATACAATGCCCTGAGGCCGCAGGAGTAGAGTCAGGCGGCGACGGATCAGATGAAGTAGGACCGTGGGGTGCTGTAGGAATAACTTTAGGCGTAGTAGCAGTAGTAGGAACAGTAGGATATGCTATAGGACAATATATTAGCAGAAGTCGGAAAGCTGACGCTTTACAGGAAGCATCTGCTATAAAAAGTTTTGACAAAGCAGCTGCAAACATGGTGAAGATACTTGCAGAAAAAAAGATAAACGAACTAGATAGATATTTTAGAGAGAAGCAAGCAGGCCCGGTTGGAGAGGTTTATGAGGTCCTAAAAAAAGACTTGCTCAATGTGAAAGGAATGAAAGAGCTTTTTGATTTTGGGGATCAACCAATGGTTTCTCTTGGTAGTGAGAGTGCTGAAAAGCTCGCCATAATTAACACGTTTTGTGATATATATAAACCTTTACTTACTGATCAATTTAGTGATTTTGAATTTAAAATAAAGGAACCTCTAGGAAGAATAGTAGATCAGCTTTATCAGAAAAGAGCAGTTGCCTGTCACAAGGAAATTGCCCAAACAATAGCTCATGGAGTATCCGCTGACACTGTTCAAGAAACATGTGGCCCCCTTACCAGGTTTGAAAATAAATGGTTTAGCAATCAGATTGAAGCAAAACTTGGACAAAGAAAACTTGGACAAAGTGCAGCGGGGAAAGGTAAACCTAAAGTAAATCAAGTTTCACCTGAAAGCCCACAACGTTTAACCTCAGATGAACTTTCGAAATTAAAAATCGAAGCTATTACACAATTAAGGTATGTATTGATTTTTGAAGATGGGGATTATAAAAGTATATCACAGCCTTTTGTAGAAAAACCTAGAGAATTCAAGGCTAGAAAAGAAGCAAAGAGATTTGCTAGCCTATCAAAGGCAGTAGGTCAAAGTTTCGAAGCCTTAAACTATGCCAGAGACGCAAAAGGACCAGCAGTAACACTTCAAGGCGCATTTAACAGATTGAGCGGTAGTGAAATAGTTCAAGAGATAAAGAAAAATGTCGTAGACAACATAAAGAGTCAATTTGATTACGAAAAGGATTTAAAACCCTATTGTACTCCGCAACAAAGTTTGGGTGCAGAAGCTGAAGATATAGACTTGATGGAACAATTGTTAGCTTTAACTGATGAAAAATTTAAAGTAATAATGGCCTATTTAGAGGCGGATGAGGTCCAACGCGCTTATCTAGCCGTTGCCTCTTCTGGCTCTGCTAATTTACTGGAAAAGCTTGAATCTATTCACGAGAGTGGTCAAACTATTCAGGGTATTACTGAAATAGTATCAGCAGCCGAATCGGGTAGTTTGGATAGATCTGCAGTTGAAAGTAGGGGCTCATCAGCTGCCTCAACAAGTCCATCATCTAGTGAGAGTAGTAGGGACTCAAGACCTGGTTCCAAGGGAGTAGTAGATGCCTCAGGAGCAAAGAAACGGCCGGGAACTATGTTTGAAAATACAGGTATGTCATCAACAGTAGTCAGTTTGGGTAAGAAGGCAGGGAATAGCGGTCCAAGTATACGGGCACCTAGGAATGGAGGTAGATTACCTTTACCACAAGTAGGAGATATCCATACATTGGGAACTAGACCACCTTTTCCACAAGTAGGAGTTAGACGTAAATTGGAAAGTGAGCAAGGTATGATTCCTGCACCCCCCAAAAAAACTGGACCGACTGCACCTTCAGCTGCAATGCATGATCAACCAACATCTCCAAACATTGATCCCTTTGCTGGAACTGACTTGTTTAATCTAGTTCCCCCAGAAAAAAAAGAAGTAGCAAAGGAGGCAATTCGAGAAGCACTAGCCGCCAATTCAAAACTAACTCTAGGGGAAGCGAAAAAGGTATTATCAGCAGGGGGGTTAATAAAAGTATTAGAGGCTGCTCACATACTTAAGGCTAGTCTTCTAGGAAGTTCTGAGGCTGCAGCATCTTCACAAGATGTGCCTGTCCTTCCAGCAGGCGCTAAACCTACTGAGATTTTAGATGCATTAACAAAGAAAATAGCTGAATTAAAAGATCTAAATTCTGACGGTGCTGCTGAATCAGGAGTAGTCAAAGCCGATCGTCCAGATTTGGGAAACTTTAAAGGCCAAGAAATAACAGCCGCAAATTGTGCAGATTTTTTAGCCAAAATAGACGTCAAAGCGAGTGATGGTTTCGAAGTTTCAGAGGCTGTCTTAACTCTAGCAAATGAGTGTCGTGAGGCTTGTGAAACTGAAGTCTAATGTGTAACTCTTGCTAAACAAGTTAAAAACCGCAGTGATTTAAATAAAAACCAGGACTTTATAGTCCTGGTTTTTTGTTAAAGGGGTGATGTGCATTTAGGAAGGAAGTGTGTGTATTCTGAGTTCTTGTAGTTAGGGAGATATAGCTAATCAAAAATAGATACTGAAAATCGACAATTTCTTTACAATACATTATAGTATGTGCAGTAAACGAATAAAGGAGCACAGTATGGTAGAGCAAGCATTAGCATCATTTGTATCAGAGAGAGCAGGGTCAATTAAAGCCAGTATTACGATGGCAATTACAGCCTTAGCTAATCAAATGAAAAAAGAGGGAAAACCTGTGATTGGGATGAGTGCAGGGGAACCAGATTTTGACACCCCAGACGCAATCAAAGAAGCCGGGATTGCCTCTATCCAAGCAGGAAAGACTAAGTATACAGCGGCATCAGGGATCATTGAATTAAAAGAAGCCATTGCCAAAAAGTTAAACGATGATAACGGATTAACCTATAGCACAGATGAAATCATTGTGTCTTCAGGGGCTAAACATTCTATTTTTAATGCGTT
>QFBQ01000054.1 GCA_003265885.1 Candidatus Marinamargulisbacteria bacterium SCGC AG-343-D04 | reverse complement strand
ATCCAACAGGAATGGTATACACAGAAGAAGAATTAAGAGCGATTTCAGAGGTCGTGTTAAAGCATAATATTTTAGTGTTATCAGATGAGATTTATGAAAAGCTTATTTACGATGGATCACACGTGAGTATTGCTCAGTTAGGACCTGAAATAAAAGAGAGAACTATTGTGATTAATGGGGTATCTAAGGCCTATTCTATGACCGGGTGGAGAATAGGCTATACAGCAGCGTCAAAAGACATTATTGCGGCTATGAGTCGGGTACAGAGTCATGCAACGTCAAACCCTGCAGTAGCGAGTCAGTGGGCGAGTGTGGAAGCGATTAGTGGGTCTCAAGAGCCTGTTGAGGTCATGAGGACAGCGTTTGCAGAACGACGAAAGGTGATGGTAGATCGTTTGAATAGTTGTGATGGGGTCAGTTGTGTGGAACCACAAGGGGCCTTTTATGCATTCCCAAATATTTCACAATCTTTTGGGAAGGTCAGTAAAGGTGGCGCTAAGATTACAGATGCTGTTACATTTTGTGAGGCTTTTTTGAAAGAGGAAATGGTAGCCTGTGTGCCAGGATCGGGTTTTGGGGCAGAAGGATTTATTCGTTTGTCTTATGCGACTTCGATGGAAGCGATTAACGAAGCCTTAGATCGTCTAACTCGCTTTTTATCGACGTTAAAATAATTTATTTCACATGTTGAGATATGTGTTAGCATGCATGATATGTTTAGCTAGTCTATTACTTGCAAAACCGTTAGAAGACCTGCGTTTTGATTCCATGATGATGGATGGCTCAACGAGGGGCATGACAGAGATGACATTGCAGCTTCATGATGCCACAAATATGTTGTATTGGAGTGGATTAGATGATGTAGATGATCGTTGGTGGATTTTATCTAGGGTGTATAAGGGGTTTTTAGGGGGATTAGCGTGGACGGGGTATCATGTGGGTCGAATATATACAGTGAGTCTGCATGAATATGGGCATGGTAGTAGAGCGATGGCGTTTGGATATGATGTGAGTTATAGCGTAGCTTATAAAGATGGCAAAACAGATAAAGTATCGAGTTATTATGAACTTTTACGGGACATGTTTAAGAGTATTCCTAGAGGGATAGAGGTTGTATATATGCATTCTTCTGGTTCAAAAAAAGACAATCTTCCACTTAGGGATGAAGATATACCTCTTATAAAATCTGCAGGGGGCGTTAATGCGGAGATGCAGTTAGCGGCAGCAGTGGAGCAGCGTTTTTATGAACGAAAGAGAGCGTCTGTGTATGATGTATTTCCTTATTTGGCGGGCAAGAAATCTATTTATAATTATATTAGAGCTGAAGAAGGGGGGTTAGAAAACGGGGATATGTCTAGGGTGATAAAAAAGTATGAAGAAAAAGGGATAGACGTCTCTTTTGATGAGTTAAAGACCTATAACACTTATGCGATGCTATTGTCGGGAAGTTTTTGGGCGCTTGTAAATGGGTGGGTAGACTATGTTTATACAGGAGAAGATGAGGTCCGAGTGAAAGAATACAGGGGCTTTCAGTGGCCAGATGTGAATATGTATCTAACGAGATTTGGCCCAACATACCATGTGCAGACAGGGTATAGAGTGAATGATAAGACGCGTATTCCTTTTGCAGTAGAGACGACACTAAAAGGGGAAAGCAAGACAGACTATAGTGTGGGGCTTCATCGACGATGGTTGCAGACTCTTTACACAAAGACAGAGTTGAGAGTAGGAGATCAGTTAGGGCTATCACAAGAAGTACAGTTTAATGTCTCGAAGCGTTGGACCTTTGAAGGAGGGGTACAGTGGATGGATTTTCGAAATTTTTATGGAGAAAGACAGGGTAGTCTTTCGTCAACATCGTATAAAAGTACAGAAGTTTGGATAGGGATGAGAGTAGACCTATAAAAAAAGCCCCTAAAAAAGGGGCTTTTGAATAGTTTAGTTTAAGAAGAACTAAGCTTCTACAGGAGCTTTAATTTTATCAAAGTCTGCTTTTGAACAGAATTTAGTCAGGTTAGTTCCATCGTCATCAACTGCACGGAAAGCATATCGAATAGTCCCGTTACGTTCGTATGTTTTTTTCTTAACATCATCCTCATTGATAGAAACTTTCTTTTTTTTCTTTACATTATAGAATTCTATTGCCATCTCATTGTCTCCTTATTTTTTTTATGTACATTTCTATACTAAACGAATGAAGAGTAAAAATCTATATACAATTTTTTTTAAGGTGATTAAAGTATGAAAAAAGAGCAAAATATATTGAAAAGTATAGGGTATTTTAGGGGCAGGAGAGAGAGATATGGTCGAAAAGAATATCGAAAGGATATAAGTGTTAAATATTAAAAGAGGGTATGTTAAGATTGATCGTATGCAAACTCCACAAGAGAAGATTGAGAATTGGTTAAAGAATCTGCAAAAGTCGCCTATTTTTATGGTAGTTGTGGGACTTTTTTTTCTGTTTTTATTTTCTCTTAATATGTTTTTTACTTATGTTAAACCCAATGAATTTGCTGTGAAGCAAGTAAAAATAGGTTTAAAGAGAGGAATTCAAGAAAAGGTATATGGTACAGGGCTTCATTTTATGATTCCTGGTTTTGAAGTTTTTCATATATTTCCAAAAGATTTGCAGGTATTTGATTTGACATCTTTTCGTAATACAGCCTCGTCTAGGTTCATTGATAAGGCGGCGCATATTCAAACATCAGACGGATTTTTTGTAGATGTAGATGTCTCGGTTATTTTTAGAATTGAGGATCCCTTGAAAGTCATTAATACATTGGGGGCAGGGGAACTTTATTTTATTAATGGTATTTTGCCTAAGGCAGAACCTGCTTTAAAAGAGACCTTAGGGACCTTAACTACGGAAGAGTTTTATAATCCATTTTTAAGAGTAGAAAAGATGACAGCTGCTAAAGAGAAGTTAAAAAAAGAGTTAGCAGAAAAAGGAATTGGTGTTGAGCATGTGGTCATTCGGTATTTTAGATACAGTAGTGAAATTCAGAAAAATATTGAAGAGAAAAAATTAAAAGATCAGTTGGTATTTAAAAACAAAGCAGAGGCAAGAGCGGCTATGGAGCAGGCGGCATTGGCTAAAATTGTTGAAGAGGGAGAAGCGATAGTAAAGGTGGAGCATGAAAAGGGCGCTGCGTATATGGTGAAGCGAAACTCTGAAAAAGAGTTATATGTTAGAACGAAGCATGCGCAGGGAGATTTACTGATCAAGAAGGCAGAAGCGTATAAGACGAAGCTTAAAAACAGGGCTTTGAAGGGGATTGGTTCAGAGAATTTAGTGGGCTTAGAAATGGCGAAAGTGTTGGAAGGGGTAGAAGTGATTGTTTTGCCTAGTGATGGACAGTATGGAGTGAATCCGTTGAATTTAGAAAAAACGAGGGTAATGTTCGACTAATGAAAAAACAAGTAAGAGCGATGATTCTGTTATGTGTGATGGGGATGATGTTGTCTGGCTGTGTGTTTCATAGTACAAAGCCTAATGAGGTGGGAGTTCGGACACGAAAGATTTCTCTTTTTGGACAAAAAGGGATAGAGCAAGATATATATGCGCCGGCATCTACGTATATTTTTCTGCCTATAATCAATGATTGGCATACCTTTAATATTAATTTACAGAACATGGAAATGACGGCACAGGTGTCTAAGGGAGATATGTTTGGGATAGATGATATTAAGTTTAAGACGATTGATGGAAATGATATTTCATTGGATTTGATCATTTCGTATCGGATTATTCCAGAGAAAACGCCTTATATTTTGGGTTATGTTGCTGAAAGCGATAAAGAGTTACGTCATAAAATTGTGAGAGTTATTACCAGAAGTATACCTCGAGATATATTTGGAGAGTTACAAACGGAAGAGTTTTATACATCAGAGTTGAGATCGGAAAAAGCAGAGAAAGCTAAAGAGTTTTTAAATGAGATGATGGCTGATTATGGGGTGGTTATAGAGAAGATATTGACGAAAGATTATCGTTTTAATGATGAGTATCAGCAGGCTATTGAGGATAAAAAAATAGCGGATCAACAGACACAGAAACTTCGGTCAGAGGCATCGGCGAGAGTTGAGGAGTATAAGCGAAAGTTAGAGAAGGCAAAAGGGGATGTGTATAAAGATATAGCCAAGGCAGATGGAAATTATGATAAGGCTGTGATTGGGGCGGACGCCTATTATGCTCAGCAGGTAAATATTGCGAAGGCTATAACCGAAGAGGGAAAGGCTGAAGCTGCAGGTATTCAGAAATTAAATGAAGCACTCGCCGAACAAGGTGGGAAGGTCATGGTAAAGTTGGAGATGGCTAAAGCGTTGAAGGGAAAAAAGATAGTGTTATTGCCATCAGCTTCTGGAAATAGTATTGATTTGAAGACTTTGGATGTAAACAAGTTTTTAGAAGTTGAGGGGATGCAAAACGTAACGAAAAAAGCAGGAACTTCTGTATCTGCTAAAAAATAATATATGAAGCAGGCTCTTCCTCCTAGTATAGCGATTATTCAGTCTTTAACGCATCAGTTAAATAGTATCCAAAATTATCTTGATCCTCGATCCAAAGAGAATGTGTTGTTAGCCTCTCTATTGAAAAAGAGTGAGTATATAGATAAAGATGAACGATTTTTAGGGTCTTCGTCATGTATTCGCTATGTTCAGACTATGTTTTTGATAGGGTTATCGATGTTTGGTGGAGTAAGTGTATCAGTCATAACGCGATTTACTGAAAAAGAAGATAAGGTTACGTTGACATGGGATTCGGGAGTGACAGATACCTTTCGTTGGGGTGTTTATGATGAAGGTTTTAGAAAATTTGCTGGATATTATCAGGATCGATTATCGTCAAAACCTCAGCATCGAAAAGATATTCCAAGTTCTATTTTTATCGGAATATTAGGCTTTGTGAAGTCTTATATTATGATTTTAAATGCGGTGGATGTACGTATCAAGGCGTTAATTAAAGAAAAGATGTCATTTATTAGTTTATTTGAGTCGGATATGAGTAAGGATATATTGTTTATTACGATTTCTAGTTTGCCAGTATCTCAGATTAACGCTTTATTTTTACATATTCAGGAATTTTTTCCTAAGGATTTGGAGGTTACGACACCAGATAAGAGAAAAATGAATGTGACATCATTGTTTCAAAATCCGTCAGTCGATATTTCATATTTGATAGAAAAAACGAAGATCTATTGCGAGCTATTTTTTGATACAAAAATGCCTATTATTAAAGAAATTACACAATCTAAGACGATAGGGTTTTTGAAGGAATGTTTTAAAAATGATGAGGTGTATAGCCAGACTCAATTACAGTTAAAGCGACTTAAATCTGCTCAAATCGATTCTAGATTGATGATCTATGATGTGGTTAAAACCCATTTAGATGCTTTAGTTTAAAAAAAACGATTTTATGAGGTCTTTGTTTTGCGGATCGATGTAGATCGGTGTTTAAATAAGGTCTCATTTATTAAAGGTTTTGATCGTAGATGTTACCCATTTCTGCCGCAATTAGCGATTAAAGATTTGATTGAAAATGAGGAGTGGGAGGAGAAGGCGGTTGAGAGATATCAACTCCAAGATGATTGTCAGCGTTCATTCGTTTGAGCCTAGAAGGGCGTGTGGGAGGGGTAAGGGGAAGTCTATTCTTTTGAAGATGGAAATTGGGTGTAAGTCTTCTCATAATATTATTGTAATTCAAATTAATTAAGATGCAAATTGCAGTATTAAATATGAACAAAAGAGAATGTGGGTGGTTAAAAAAATAATAATGTTGTTTTGAATCTTAATATATAGTTTGAGATTGTTTAGAACAAAACATCTTAGTCGAAAAACTATGCACCCTAAAAATATATAGTATCAGAATACCTAAGAATGTAATAAAACAACATTTTGATGTAGTATAAAACAAAAAAACAGATAAAAAAGATGAAAAAGAAACGAATTTATTGTGATCATAATGCCACAACTCCGGTTCTTCCTGAAGTACAGAAGGTATATGTGAAGGGGTTAAAGATCTATGGTAATCCGTCTAGTTTATATTATGAGGGGCGAGTAGCGAAAGAAATGATAGAGTGTGCCAGAGAGTCCTTTTCGGCTCATATTGGCTGCGAAAGAGATCGTGTGTTGTTTTGTTCTTCAGGTACAGAGGCAAATAATCAGGTATTGAGACACTTGATTGAAGAGAAAGTGATGGGGCAAAAACCAGTGCATCTACTAATTTCTGCGATAGAGCATTCTAGTATTGATGTAACGGCGAGAGTATTGGCTCGTTATGGAATAGACTACGATGTTGTTCCTGTAGACGAAAAAGGATGTATAGATATAGAGGCATATAGGGCCATGTTTACGCCACATACTCGTTTGGTGAGTATGATGATGGCTAATAATGAAATAGGTACGATACAGTCTATCAAGAAATTGGCAGAGATTGCGCATAAAAAAGGGGCGTTATTTCATACAGATGCGGTTCAAGCCTTAGGAAAGTGCGAGATAGATGTAGAGGATTTAGGGGTAGATTTTATGAGTTTTTCGGCACATAAAATTTATGCGCCGAAAGGGGTTGGAGCCTTATATTTCAAAAACGAGAAAACCTTGACCCAGTTATTAAGTGGGGGACATCATGAGCATAGTTTGAGGGCAAGTACGGAAAATGTGCCGGGGATTATGGCCTTTGAAGCGGCGATTAAGGCTATAGATGTTCCGAATTATCAGGCTGTTACAGGAGCGCTTGTGAAGCAGTTTAAAGAGGGGCTAGAGTCGTTTAGTCAGGTTCGATTTAATACAGATATAAGCTGTAGTTTATCAAATACCTTGAGTGTGTCTATTGAAGGGTGTGATGGACATGCCTTGGCGATGAATTGTGATTTAGCAGGAATTAATGTATCGACAGGCTCTGCCTGTTCGGTTGGATCTATAGAGGCTTCTCATGTATTGAAAGCTATTGGCGTTTCTGATGAATTAAATAAGTCGACATTGAGGTTCAGTTTTGGGTTAAGTAACACTAGTGAAGAAATAGCTGTTTTAGTCGAACAGCTTAACATAATTATGAAGAGGATGTTATGAATCAACTATTAATAGGTGTGGTTTTGGTATGGATAATGGGTGTTGGAAATGTTGAAGCTTGGACGAAAACGAGTGCTCGGCAGTTTTTGGAGGTGCTAAATAGGGGAAGGGTATCGGCACTGATGCATTATATGCATTATGAAGAAGAAGAAAACACGAAGACTGTGATGAAAGAAAGAGGGTATATTCAGGGTATTGCGGGGACTTTATCTGTACCAGCACCTCTTTTTTTTATCGATGAAATAGAGGGGCGTTTAGAGCTGGCTAAAGGGGGGATGCAGTATACAGGTTCTTATATTGGGCAAACAGAGTTGGCACTGACTAGGAAATCAATTGGTGCATTTACGGTGTTTTCTCTTAAGGCATTAA
>QFBQ01000053.1 GCA_003265885.1 Candidatus Marinamargulisbacteria bacterium SCGC AG-343-D04 | reverse complement strand
TCACCGTTAATTCCTGCCCCTCGATAAACTCTTCAACTAAAAAGTCTCCATATTTATCTCTCAATAATGTAGATTTTTCATATAGATCTTGTTCTGTATCTACAATAAACACATCGATACTAGATCCCTCAGATAAAGGCTTTAAGATAAGAGGGAATGAGAAATGTTCAGGACAGTGGTCCATAGCTTCATAACTATGAATATACGAAGGTATAGCAATATCAAAATCCTGACATACTTTTTTAGTTAAAAGTTTATCCATTCCAATTTTAGACGGTTTAACACCACATCCTGTATATGCAATTCCTTGAGACTCACAGATTAGTTGAATTTGGCCATCTTCATATTCAGGACCATGTAAAGCCAGAAAAGCCACATCTATCGCCGATGATGAAAGTGTGTCATATTTTGGATCACATTTTTGAACATTATATCCCAAACTTAACAACGCTTGATACACATTTTCTCCTGAACGCAAGGAAACATCTCGTTCTTGAGAAACGCCTCCGCATAAAACGGCTATTCGAGAATCTTTTAATGCTTCAATCACCGAAAATAGTCACCTCTGGTTCTAATCTTATCTTAAACTTAGCATAAACATCCTTTTGGATTAACCCTATCATAGATCGAACATCTTCACAGGAAGCCTTCTCATGATTAATAAAAAAGTTAGCATGCTGATCCGAAACCTGAACCCCTTTATGCTGAAACCCTTTTAATCCGACCTCTTCAATCAATTGTGCCGCATAGCTATTTTCTGGGTTTTTAAACACAGACCCAAATGTTTGTCCCCGAATAGGTTGTTTATCTACTCGCTGTTTAACATAATCTCTAACCCTCTCTTTAATACAAGAAGGAGAATCCTCTGTCATGTGAAACGCTGCTTGAATAATCATCCATGACTGTTTTAAAAAAACACTAGATCGATATGAAAACAGGCACTCTTCCTTCGTCAATCGTGTCAGTCCATTTCCAGGAATGTACACATCAACAAAAGCTAATCTATCTGAGACTTCTATGTCCCAACACCCAAAATTCATCGCAACCATCCCCCCAACACTTGCGGGTACTCCCGCCATAAATTCAAAGCCTGACACCCCTCTATCCTGAGAAAAAGAAATCAATTGATTCACTGTTATTCCGGCATTAGCTATCAGGATATTATCCTCATAGGAGATACTGGAAAAAGAAGGTGAAAGCTGCACAAAAGGATAGTCATAGTGAGATTCTAAAACAAGGCTATTCGATCCTTTTCCTAAAATACAAAACGCATCATGAGAAGAAAAAAAAGTTTCGATATCATTTAAAGATTCACATATATAAAGAGACTTAATCGTTCCCGACTGTTTAAAGGAAGTTAATCGATCAAGAGAAACATTCGATATATGTTTAATAAGAACCCCTCCAGATTAGACAGCGTAATGCCGTGCAAGTTCTGTAGACACTTCATGCACGTCTCCGGCTCCCATAGTAACAAGAACATCTCCTTGATTTAAGGTAGATTTCAGATGATCTAATATATCTTCAAGGCTTTGAAGGAATACAACATTAGGCAATGAATGTTCTTTAATACCATCTAACAAACGTTCAATCAAACCCTCTTCTTCGTCTTCGTTTGCTGCATAGATAGTAGTTAAGACTAGCTGATCCACCGTCTTAAATGCACTATAAAAATCTGCTAACAAATCTTTAATTCTAGAAAAGCGATGTGGCTGAAACACACAGGTAACAGGTCTATCCAACGCTGTTTTAACACCTTCTAAGGTTGTTTTAACTTCAGTAGGATGGTGGCCATAATCATCATAAATAGAAATTCCAGACAACTCCGAAATCAATTGCATTCGACGTTTCACACCCTGAAATCCACTTAGCCCTTTTTTAATCGTTTCAAAGCCTATCCCTAATTGCAATGCTAAGATAACCACTCCTAAAGAATTATATACATTATGTTCCCCAAACAAGGACATAGACACTGTTCCAAGATTTTCTCCTCCATGGATAACATCATACGTCATCCCTGTAGAGGAATAGTTTATATTACTTGCTAGAAAATCTGCATCTGCATCATGCAATGAAAGCGTAAAGCATTTTGGGGGTTTAATATCCTTAACCATTTTCATACATCGTGCGTTGTCTTTATTAATAATAAGCAGTTTATCTTTTTTCTTAAAAGACGATAAAAAGGTATGAAAGGCCTCATACAGTTTTTCTTCAGACTGATAATAGTTTAAATGTTCAGGTTCGATATTGGTGACAATGGCAAAGTTAGGATTAAGATGCAAAAAAGACCCATCGGATTCATCTGATTCGGTCACAAATGTAGAGCTTTCAGAAAAGCGTCCATTTACGAAATAAGGAGGAAGTTCTCCTCCCACCATAAAAGACGGGATAATCCCTGCCCAGTCCATAACATGAACAAGCATTCCAGTTGACGTTGTTTTGCCATGTGTTCCGACCAAGGCAACCTGCCGATCATAGTCTTTCATAAGAAAAGCTAAAAACTCACCACGAGAAAAGATTTTTTTCTTCTTCTTTTTTGCATAAACAACTTCACAATTATCCAAAGGAATAGCGGTAGACACCACTACAACATGTGCATCTTTAACGTGATCTTCATGATGTCCTTGATAAACTTTTACACTTTGATTTTTCAATTCAAGCAACGCAGTTGTGTGACGCAAATCGGACCCTGTCACTTTACAGCGCCCCTTCGAACGCATATATTGAGCCAAAGCAATCATTCCAGAGCCTCCGACGCCAACAAAGTGAATAGTTTTATTGAGCAAATTAAAATCTTTTTTCATAGTACTTCAATACAATTTTAACAGAAAAAGTCCTAATTTTTTAGCTTTTTTAGTTTTTTTCTAGATTCCTATTTTCTATTTCATTTTTAATAGATTCGTTCTTTCTAGAATTAACTCTCGTTCCAATTGTGAACAATCTGTCTTCCTGACGTCTCAAAATGTTTATTTTTTAAACATTATAATCAATTATTCTCCCTCAGATTTTGTTTTCCAAACTGTACCAGGTACCTTTTCCAACGCCTGATTTTCTCAAAATATTTAGCTCTACTAAACGAGCTAAATTTGCTTTCACAGTATTCCTATTCATGCCTAAATTTTCTACGATCATAGAATTTTGAAATGAGGGTTCTATCTTTGCATATTCAATAATATCCCGCTGAACCTTTGTTAACGGAAGCACGTACTGATCCTTCATCTTCATTAACAATTCTTGTTGTTTTTTAAGTGAAGAAAAGAAAAAATCAAGCCAGGGCTGATAGTTTGGCTTCGTTTTAAGACTTGTTTGGGTGGCTTTTAATGCGCGATAGTAGTCGGCTTTATTCTTTTCTAGAATTGATTCTAACGAACAGTATGGAACATAACCATAACCATTTTTTAGTAAAAAAAGCGTCGTTAAAACACGTGATAACCTACCATTCCCATCTTGAAACGGATGAATGGCTAAAAAGACAAGCTATCAAACCAATATTTTATATTTTAAATGTTTTTTATAAAAATTTCTTCTACACCAACACTATATGTTTATTTTTGTCTGAATTAGGGAACTATTAAAGCATGGCTTTAAGAAGAATGGTAAATAGAGGCATAAGTAAAGGCACAGGGCTCAGAGGCAAAACTTTTGCACAAAGAGCTGACGAAAAAAAAACAAGAAAGTTTCCAACACACACTGAAAATGCCACAAATACTAATAAAGCAAATAATAAAGCGAGTGCTGCTAGTATAGATAGTGCTATGAGATCTGCTGTTTTAGGCCAAAATTAAGCGCAACACTAACATAAATTGTTCGAAAGCACCTTGTCCGGTTTGGAAACAGGTGTTTCTATTCCATTGATCATTCGGATATCGTAGCCTGGATACTCCCCATTTCTAATAAGAAAAACAAACTCATCTCTAAAAAAGGTTGTATCATTTTTAGTATCAAAAAACACTTCATTTCGATCCGTTTCTGACTCTTCGATCACAACAACAGAACGAAGACTCGAAACCTCTTCATGGTCCCCCATTGCCTTTACAAGGTAACGAAAAAGTGAAAAATTTATATTCTTTATATCATCCGCCAATCCTATAAGCAACAATTTAATAATATCTGTATTTCTAGTTACTATTGCTTTAAACAAACAAGATTCTGAAATAATATTTCCTTCTACATCCTGTTCCACCGATCCAGTATCAGCATTAAGAGATCTCCCCTCCATACCCATGCTTTTAAGTAGTCCCCGAACCTCAACTCTTGGTGTCTTCTTTGAAATTCAAGCAAATCATTCTTATCTTGCCCATTTCTATCAATCACAAAAAGAACCTGGTGTTGATTCTCATCAACTTTAAAATGCGGACTTTTTTCCAGCATTGTCAAACAACTAGTGTTTGTAGTATCTCGACCTAATGATTCACTTCTTACTGGATAACTATCCAGTCTAATACCTTCTTTTTGAAATTGTGCAAAGAGAAGAAGTGAAATTTTAAAAAATCTCTGGCGAATCGCTACGAACACAGAGCTGGTTATAACAACACGCCCTGAACTTTCATCTTGTACGTCTATATTTCCGAGATCTTTATCTAGAGTAACTCCTCTTTCAAGTAATTTGATAACCACATCAGGAAGATTATTTGCTACAGCAAAGTACAATAAAGATGTTTTCTTAAGATATTTTTCAGAATTATTTACCTTTACCGAACTAAACAAGTTGGATTTGTCTTTCAAAGAAATATTTTTCATCGTTAAATGATTAAAAATCAATTCAACCATTGTCTTATCATTGAACCAAATAGCTGCCCCTATAGAAGAATATTTACAAAGATTTAAAGCTTGAATTACTTTACCGGAGTCTTTAGATGGATCAACCCCATTTTCAAGTAACAAACGAACAATGTTAGCATCTTTTTTACATATTGCTCTATACAAACTAGATTCTGAACAAACAACCTTTTCTGATCCATCTTTTTTCACAAATCCTAAATCTTTAGATGGGTCAACCCCATTTTCAAGTAACATTTGAACTATATCAAGATCTTCATTTGCTATAGCACGAAACAAACTAGATTCTGAACAAACAACCTTTTCTGATCCATTTTTTTTCACAAGTCCTAAACCTTTAGATGGGTCAACCCCATTTTCAAGTAACATTTGAACTATATCAAGATCTTCATTTGCTATAGCACGAAACAAACTAGATTCTGAATAAACAACCTTTTCTGATCCATCTTTTTTCACAAATCCTAAATCTTTAGATGGGTCAAACCCATTTTCAAGTAACACTTTGACCATCTCATGTTTTCCTCTTCGTACTGCAAAAAACAAACAAGATTGGTATTGATACTCAACAACATTTCCTTCTACATCCTGTTGCACCAATCCTGAATCTTTAAATGGGTCAACCCCATTTTCAAGTAACATTTGAACTATATCAAGATCTTCATTTACTAGAGCACGAAACAAACTAGATTCTGAATAAACCACATTTCCTGATCCATCTTTTTTCACCGATCCTAAATCTTTAGATGGGTCAAACCGATTGGCAAGTAATAAACGAACATTGGTAGTATTTCTAGTTACTATTGCTTGAAACAAACAAGATCCTGAAACAATATTTCCTTCTTCATCCTGTTCCACCAATCCTGAATCTTTAGATGGATCAACCCCTTGGTCAAGTAACATTTGAACTATATCAAGGTTTTCATTGTATATAGCTCTAATCAAAATAGGTTCTGAATAAACCACATTTCCAAATACATCTTTTCTCACAAATCCTAAATCTTTAGATGGGTCAACCCCATTTTCAAGTAACATTTTGACCATCTCAGGTTTTGCTGCTTGTACTGCCCCAAACAAACAAGAGTATGTTAACGTTTTATAAGAACTTTTATCCAAGGACTCATGGAAAATAGATAAATCTTTTTCATCACAATGACGTGTAAAGTGTTCCAGAGTCGCTAAGTCTTCTCTTTTCATAGCATCAAAAATAACTCTATTAGAGCGATATTCAATTGTATTTCCTCTAAAATCACATCGATACTCAGCGCCTTTTGAAAGAATCATACTTACCTCTTGATCCCCAGTTAAAACCTCAACATTCTTTCCCTCTACTCGATAATAATCCGGTTCAAGGTCCTGCAATTTTCTGGATGTTACGGCACAACGAATATCCCCCATATTGTCAACAGAGACACCACCCATTAGAGTCATCATATTTTTAAGATATACACATTCTATTGAACTTTTTTGGACACAAACAACCTCCGAGCTATCCGGTTTTACACGATCTTGAGTAAAAACACATTCAGGCCACTGCATAAAAACTCTGAATTGTGCTTGAATTACTTTTGCAGCTTTATGCCTTGGCTTTATGTAATGAGCCCATAAAATTTCGCCCACTTTATGATCGTAATCATGCTTATTTTTCATTTCTCCATTATCAGCTCTAACAGCCTGTGCACGAGTAGTTGCACCGAATCTTACTTGTGCTGTAGATTGTAGTGCCAATTGAGTGGGCTTTCTAGTTTCTCCAATATTTCTCATATTTATTTCTCCTTAAGCTTCTCTATTAAAAATGAGATGCTGTGTTTATCTCCTTAAAAATTTTTAATTACAATTGTTATGTTTTGATTTTTTTTATCAACACAAGCTCTCCTAACCTGATGTAGAGCTAAAATTTTTCTAGTATAAAAATGTTGATATATATTTTTTACGCTATTACGTATGAAAAACTCTAAAAATGTAGCTCGACATTAAAAGAGCTACTACTAAACAATGTTAAATTGATGTTATAAAGAGAAAAAAATGCGGTGGGTTCCATCCCCAACGAGAATGCCCTGTAGAGAACGTTCTATTGGATGTATATGATTTTAATAGATTTAATAATATTATCTGCAAAACTATTCCTTTTTAATAAATCGAAATTTCATATTAATTACACATTTATTACGCATTTATTATACATTATATCAAAGGTATAGCAAGTATTAAGCAAAAATAAAATTTACCCTCCCTACCCTGCTAAAAAATGCTTCACAATCAACCCCATTGTTTTCACAATATCATCATCAGAGATCATCCCCACATCATCAACATTTTTTTTCAAAATAGGCCAATTATGCCCCCCACACTAACCGCCAATAATCCCTTCCAGAAAAGGAATATTATAATCAAATCGTTCTTCATTAATTCGCATCATTTCTTCTCGCATCAGAAGAACCTTTTGGATCGTCTCATTTTTCGATCCAGAAAACAGTTCTCTAGATACATGGTCACCTAAAAAATCGAAATCAATTGATCGATCATTATATTTTGTATCGACAACTCGAATATCTCCTAACAAGACATTTTGATTTTCTGGGCCCGCCCTTACTATTCGCCACTGAATCTCTGCCGAGATTTCATCCTCATAAGGATAAATTAAGTACAAATGCTGTGCATCGCCAAATGGAAATTTTAATTTTCTGGATCTAATTTCAATTTTTCCCATAAAAAAGCACGGATGATACGAAAGAAAATCTATATAATGGTTTAAAGAAATAAAGGATATCCCTCCTTTCACG
>QFBQ01000052.1 GCA_003265885.1 Candidatus Marinamargulisbacteria bacterium SCGC AG-343-D04 | reverse complement strand
CAACCTATTCGCAGTTTTTCTACAGCTTCATCTCATTCAGCAGAAAAAGAGACTAAAGTTAGACTTATTGCGGCAACTATTGGAGGAGGAGCCGCCCATGGAGCATTTTATGGAGGAGCTACTGTTGTTAAGTTAGCACAAAAACATCAAGAAGGTTATAGAGGGTCTATGATAAAAGCTTTAGAGGGTAAGCCCCCAACTTTTATCAATCTTTTTAAAACAGTTCATAAAGGATTCCCTGAATCACTTGCTTATAAATTTTGTGGACAACTACAATGGAGAAATGCCGCAGCCCCTTCAATTCGAGCATTCGTAGATAAAAGTTTACAAAATAATCATTACGATACAACAAGCCCCTTAGTAAGAGTAAGCTCCATGACATTTTCGGCTTTAGTTGCAGGCAACCTTGAACCTTGGATCATTGGTCCAATGGACAGAGTTATGACAGATTTACAAGGAGGGTCCTCTCGTTCGGATGTTTTTACGAAAATTAGAAATACCCCTAAATCCTTATGGGACGGTGCTGTAGCTGCTGGGGCAAGAAACTCGTTTGGAGCTACCGCCTGGGGCTTCAAAGAGGGCTATCTTATTTCACAAGGAACAAACTATCACGAAGCAGACAATAAACAGCTAACTATTGCAAATACAATTGGGGTTATCTTTTCGATGACTTTAGGAGCGCCTTTTGACACCACAAAAACAGTCATGCAAACTACAGATACCCAAGGTAAGTCAACACTCGATGTCATGGAAGGGATTTACTCCAAAAGAGGTATTCAAGGTCTATATGCAGGGTTTGCAGGAAAACTTGGTGTACAAGGAACTAAGATGGTCTGTGCATTCACACTAACAGACATAGTTGCTAAACAAGTACTTAGATTATTTCAGATCAATTCTGATTAATTTTTATTTTCTTGTCATAAAAACTATTCTGTATCTTTAAGAGAAAAATATAAACGAAAATCCACACTAGTTTCACTATAAAAAAACGTAGAACTATCCAATGAAATCTACGTTTTTCATATATCATCTCTATTTTCTACTATTCAAAAAAGTGTTTTTCAATAAAAAGAACTCATTAACGAGTTACATTCACACCGTAAAATAAGATAATAAAATTACCCCAACAACGCTTTAAAAGCATTAAAGAATATAATCGCTAAACCAGCGCCAGCTGGCAATGTAACAAACCATGACAACAAAATATTTCGTATCACATTAATATTCAACGATGCAACTCCTCGTGCTAACCCCACGCCCAAAACAGACCCGACTAATGTATGTGTTGTCGAAATAGGTAATCCTAACTTAGATGCAATCACTATTGTAGTTGCCGCACCAAACTCTGCTGCAAAGCCTCTTGTGGGTGTAAGTTCCGTAATTTTCTTTCCAATCGTCTCAATCACTCTCCATCCCCACGTTGCCAAACCAACCACAATACCAATCCCACCTGCCGCTAATACCCATAAGGGTACCGCCACTTGCATCTCTACCGTTCCTGTTTTTAACACCCCTATAATAGCCGCCATAGGTCCAATCGCATTCGCAACATCATTGGCACCATGCGCAAAAGCGACAAAACACGCACTTAATATCTGTAAAAAAATAAACACTCTTTCCACAATCTGATACACTTTCTTATCTTCCTCCACAACCCCTTTACCTCGTCGAGTCACATCTGTCATACACTCCTTCAACTCATCTTTTACCCGATTAATCTTCCACTGAATACTGTCATCAGCTAATACCTCTGACTTTTTCAACAATCTTCTAACTTGTTTTAACTGAACCTTCAACTCTTTTGTCTCTCTAGTCACTTCGTAGGCCTCTTCATCTATTACATTTTGTTTCTTTATATAATAACGAATCCCATATCGACTCAATATTCCAGATATAACAGCTACTAAGCCCGCTATCTGCATCGCATTTATAAAACTTAAATCCAAATGCAATTGCTTTAAACCTTTAAACAACAACACCAAGGTTAAGATAAACAGTACAGAACCTACTAAATAAGGGGCTATCTTTTTCGTTGCTTCAATAGGATTTATCGCATTTAAAATACGTACACGAATGATATTAAAAATCAGAAAGGCAAATACCCCTCCTAACAATGGAGACACGACCCAGCTCGCGACAATCTTTAATACTTTGATCCAATTAATTGCATCTACTCCGCCAGCTACTAATGCAAATCCCAGGATTGCACCTACAATTGAATGAGTCGTTGAAACCGGTAACCCAAAATACGTCGCAATTTGTAACCATACTGCCGCTGCTAGCAATGCACTTAACATTCCAAAAATAACAATATTGGGCGTACTCATAAATATAGACGGGTCAATTAAGCCTTTTCTAACGGTATCTGTCACATGACTTCCCACCAAAAATGCCCCTGAAAATTCTAGTATAGCGGCAACTATCACCGCATTTTTTAAGGTTAGGGCTTTAGATCCCACAGATGTTCCCATTGCATTGGCAACATCATTGGCCCCTATATTCCAGGCCATATATAGCCCTACTACTATCGTGATAACTAAAATAACGGTATTAAACTCTAGTCCAAACATAATTTTACTTCGAAATCATTAGTCTTATAGCGTTAGACGTACTTTCTGCACTGTCTGCTATTCCAGAAATCACATCAAATATTTTCAAAAACATTACTTGAGTAACCGGATCAATTTTATCTTCGAGTGTGAACATTTTCTTCACCAACTTATATTTTAAGGTGTCAGTTTCCCACTCCATTTGGCCAATATTTTCAATAGCAGTTAACACTTCTTCTGCTCTAGGACCAGAAAAGGTTGTTTCCATTAACTCTCTAATTTTTCGAGTTACTTTATTAACTTCCTTAGCAGTATTAATAGCTTTTGAAGAAAAATAAATAATATCTTCTTTTAACTCTTTTATAACAGGTGTGTTTCTAACCGTTACTAAAATAGCAACATCTTCACAAAAATCTGCAATATTATCTTGCCTTTGGAGAAGTTTTAACACATCTTCTCTAGAAACTGGCATAAATATACTTTTAGGTAAATGTTCTCGTATTTGGTCTTTTATAATATCAGCACTGTGCTCTTTTTTGCTTATTTGCTTTAATAAAGATTCGCACTCTTCAGTATTCCCTTCGACAAACTGCTTAATAAGTGGATCAACTAGGTCTACACATTGAGAAACAACATCCATATGTTCCTCTAATAATCCAAAAGGTGACTTACTAAATATATCAATCAGCTCTTTCATAAATTCCCTCTTTGGCGTTTTTTATAAATACTAAGAAATATTAATTCATATTTTCTTATATAAAATTAATTTCTTCAATCTTTATTTTTTTACGCCTTGTTACAAACTAATCAATAAAACTCCAGTAAAAGCTAACAGAACCCCTAACCCTTTAACGAAACTTAAAGGACTAGCCAGAAAGATTACAGCTCCTACTGTCAATAGTATTGTACTTAAATTTTCAACCGCTGTAACAAAACCTGGATTTGGAGCTAATTTCAAAGCTTCTAATGTAACAATTATTACTGTCAAAATACTGACAGATGCAATTACTAGCCATGGAATATGAACCATTTGAAGATTTATTTCTTTCTTACCTACAAAATAAATAATAATTAAAAAAATTGCAGCACCTGAAAATACAACTGCATTTATAAAACTGGTAGGTAATTGAAGTTTTGCTAGTTTTGTCATGCTTAACATATGAATAGCTAAACCAATCGCCCCTATCAATGAATATCCAAACCAATTCATGATAAATATTATGTCATATATTTTTCGTATTCTCTACGACTACATCTCTGCCCTAATTGAGATATAACACTCTAAAATAATTTTAGATGCAAGTTTTCTCTCTTTTTTTTCGTATAGTTCTCATAGAAGGGAGGGTAAAACTAATGGCAATTGATAATATATATTGGATTCAAAAAAAATACGCTCAAAACCGTAATGTCAAACCATTAAAAAATATTAATGAATTCATGGACGAACATGACACTCAAGACCAAAACGATGGTCAGAACAAATCGTTTCATGACGCATTTTCAGAATATTTAGATGAACTAGAAAACAAATAAATTTATTTAAATTTATTGATCACACGCTGGATACTATCCAGCCCAACCTTTAATTCGTCCATACTAGGACCAAAGCTTACTCGAATATAATTATTGTATCGAGAATGATGCTTCAAACGTCGCCTGCCAGGATTCACATCAAAAAAAATACCCGGAACAACAATTACATTCTCCTTTAAACATTCCTTAAAAAAAGCCGTACAATCATTAATCTGATGCGGAAGACTTGATATATTACACCATACATAAAACGTAGATTCTGGGTCGCATTCAATAGTAAACCCCATCTTTTTCAACCTTTTTAACATATATGTTCTCTTTTCACTAAATACCTTCTGTAACTCTTTAGCCTCAGTCTCAACAGACTCCAAGGACAACAGATTCAATGCTTCTTTTTGCATAGGATGTGCTGCACCACCATCTATAAAGGATCCCACACTTGAAACTCGCTCTATAATTTCTTCTGGCCCCACAACCCAGCCCACTCTCCAGCCTGGAGATCTCCAGTTTTTAGATAATCCATTAATAATAAGTACAGGGTCATGGTTCACATCATGAATAAACTCTGAAGCAGAAACTAGAGACACATCTTTGCTATCATCATAAATATAATGGGAATAAAATTCATCTATAATCATTAACGATCGAAGTTCTCGCGATAAGTCTATCCACTGTTTTAAATCATCCCCCTTGATAAGCTGTCCCGTTGGATTTGATGGATTACTCAGTAATAATGCAGATAAACCTCGTCCAACAATTTCATTTCTTAACTCTTCAATAGATATTTTATAACAATTTTTATCGCTCAACAAAATAGGAATAGAGACAAATTCCTTAAATACACCTAATAACTCTTCATATGCCGTATAATCTGGAATAAAATGTCCCAAATTAATGGTACCTAAGGCCGCTATAACACGCGCCAAGGCAATTCTTCCCCCTCCAGCAATACATACGTTTTTATACGTATACTTTGACAAAGAATCCTTTCTAAAAAAAGTATTATAATACGCGGCTATACGTTTTCGGAGTTCAACATCGCCACCAACAGGGCTGTATTCACTATTTTCAGCATCTATGAGAATATTCTTATCTCTTTTTTTGGGTGTTAAGGAAGCTGTATCTGGGGCCCCTTGGCCAAGATTCGCCCATTCTTTTAAATGAGGCCGATATCCCATTTCAGTAGCCTGCTCTAAGACATAGATCACTCCTGTCTTAGGTACTTCTTTAAAATAACTCAAATAATCATTAAAATCCGTCATTGTGTACTCTTTATATCCTATTCTACCAAATACCGTCTATTTTGAAACGTATACATCTTCTTTTTATTCTCAATCATTATAATAAATGCAAAAAAAAGACCTGCGACATGCAGGCCTCTCTAGCATATAAACTCTTTCTCTATTAAAAATTATTTCTTTTCTTTATACGAAACATGCTTTCTTAAGACCGGATCATACTTTGTAACTTCAATACGATCTGGTGTGTTTTGCTTGTTTTTAGTTGAATGATATGAATGTCCGCTTTCTGAACTCTCTAAAATGATATGATGTCTATTACCTTTTTTAGCCATACCCTACTCCTATAATTTTACCTTTAACTTTTTTAATACTTTATCTATTCCTTTACGAGTAATAGTCTTTAAAGTTTTTGTTGAAATTCTAAGTTTCATCTTTTTACCATTTACTACAACACGCTTTGTTTGTAAATTAATATGATTCTTCGTTTTTGTACGTCTTTTAGAGTGACTTACTTTGTTTCCCACTCTTGCTTTTCGTTTTGTTAGTTGATCCTGCTTAGGCATTTTTTTCTCCAAAATTACGTTATAGACAAGACATAGTATAAAAAACTTTACAAAAGTTCAATATATTTTATTATAGAGTAAGTTTTACAATCTTAAACATAGTCATGGAGGAATCATTATGAAAACAATTGCACTTGTCTTATCTGGTTGTGGCGTTTACGACGGAAGCGAAATCCATGAAGCCACATTAACAGCTTATTTTTGTGACAAACAAGGTCTCAACATCAGCTATTTAGCTCCAAATATTGATCAAAGTGGCGTTATAAATCACCATACTGGTGAACCCTCTAATGAAACACGCCATTGTTTAACAGAAGCTTCTAGAATTGCTCGTGGGCCTGTCACCGCTTTAAACGATGCTACTCTCGATAACTTTGATGCCGCTATTTTTATTGGTGGATATGGGGCTGCAAAAAATCTAAGTAATTTTGCAACACAGGGAAAGGACCTTAGTATTCAAGACGATGTAGCTCGTTTTATTCTCTCTATGCATGAACTCAAAAAACCATTAGGTTTCATGTGTATAGCTCCTGTTCTCGTTGCCTCGTTAATTCCTGGTGTTATCTGCACCTTAGGGCTAGAGCAAGAAAACTTAGATACTCTAGAAAAAATGGGCGCCTCTTTCAGACAAGCCAACTATGATGATGTCGTCATCGACAACACTCATTTGGTTTACTCTACACCTGCTTATATGATTGATACGTCTATTTCTAAGATCGCCATTGGTATAGAAAAACTTGTTGGGGATATTTCTGAGGCAATTCCTGAAAAAGAAAGTACCGAAGAGGCCGTTACGGCATAAAGTAATGCCGTGCAATAGGCAATCGTCGTCCACATCCGAATGATTTAGATGTAATTTTCAATGGTGTGGGTGCTTGTTTACGTTTGTATTCATTCAGATCAATTTTTCTGATGACATCATAAACAATCTCTTTGTCTAATCCATCATTAATAATGTCTTCAGCTGACTTAAATTCTTCAATATAGCCATGAACAATTCGGTCTAATACATCATAGGGAGGCAAACTGTCCGCATCAATCTGACCAGGCCTCAGCTCCGCAGATGGGGCCTTGCTAATGGAGTTTTCAGGAATACTTTCATTATCTTTGTTGATATAGCGAGCCAAATCATAGACCAATGTTTTAGGGACATCTGCTAACACCGATAAGGCTCCACACATATCTCCATATAAGGTGCAATAACCCATGGCTAACTCTGACTTATTCCCTGTGGTTAGAACAAGACTTTTAAACTTATTTGAAAAAGCCATTAGCAATATACCTCTTATCCGAGACTGTATATTTTCTTCCGTTTCATCTCTATCTAAGCCTTTAAATGGATCTTCAACTATCTTTTCAATGGAATCTACAGGTGAATGAATGGGAAGTGTATGAAACTCTATGCCGCAATTTCGAGCCAATGCCAACGCGTCTGACTTGCTTCCTTCAGATGAAATATCTGAAGGCATAGAAACGCCTATCACATTTTCTTTACCCAGCGCTGCTACAGCTAAGGCACACACCAACGCCGAATCAATTCCGCCTGACAAGCCTATACAAACCTTGTTAAACCCAGTTTTTCTTACATAATCTCGAATTCCTAACACAAGTGCATGATAGACAGATTCAATATCCGTGATTTGGGGCAACTTTTTTGGACGCAATGCATCTAGTTGTATCGTTTTTTTATCCTCTTCAAAACTGGCTAATTGCTCACATAATTCTCCCTGACTATCGATCACAAAACTAGCTCCATCAAAAATCAATTGATCATTAGCACCTACCTGATTCACCACAATCATCGGCACCTTATATCGTTTAGCATGATATGAAAACAGTGTTTGACGCTGACCTTGCTTCCCTTTTTCAAAGGGAGAGGCAGATAAATTAATAATACATTGAGCCCCTTTATCAACACATTCTTTTATAGGATCCTGTTGATAATGATGTAAGGAGCTTTTAGGTAAAGAGGTTTTTATCCATGCATCTTCGCAAATCGTAATACCAATGACTATCCCTTTAAAATTAAGAACATCTACGGAATCAACCGTAGAAAAATATCGATTTTCATCAAATACATCGTAATTAGGAAGATTTGTTTTACTTTGCTGAAATTGTACTCGACCGTTATATAGTAAACACGCCGTATTATAAAGCTCCTCATTTTTATATAAGGGAGTTCCAAATAAGATACCTACCTCTGGCATGCTTTTTGACCATTCTTGAAGCTCTGTAATAGCCTCTTGTACTCGCTTTATAAAGGCATCGTATGTTAATAAATCTCTAGGAGGATATCCCGTTAACATACATTCAGAAAACACCACAAGATCCGTATCTTTTTCT
>QFBQ01000051.1 GCA_003265885.1 Candidatus Marinamargulisbacteria bacterium SCGC AG-343-D04 | reverse complement strand
GCCAAGTGTAAGAATGCCAAGTTTAACAAAAGTAGTAGGGATAGCTTGTTTATCAGTGGGCAGTGGATCCAATAGTGATGATTTAAAGGCTGTATGTACCACTGATCGTTCTCAGTGTACACTCTACAATAAAGCTAACCTCTTTAGTTGTGCTTCAGAAGGAGTCCCACTCAACGGTTTTATTGATAAATGTGTACCTGATCCGTATAGAGTTGATTACGGAAATAAACCTGTAATAGGAAGCAAGGTTTTGTGTGTGAAAACCCCAGAATCTGACAAGCCTGAAGGTGAGTGTCGACGTCATACTGAAAGCGAAACACTTATATCTCTCCGGGAGAACTGTGGTTCTTCTTTTTTTTATGATGATCATAATCCTCGTTTACTAACGCAATGTGAAATAGACGTCTTAACACAATCTTATTTACAAAACAGAAAAACCTCGTTGGATTCCACAAATCCTGAGTTGATGAAGAGCTATAGTTCAGAAAGCTTCACTGAGGTAAAGATCATAAATGGTGGAATCTTTTTGGGAGCTATCAGTGCAGTTAGTCATGATCCATTGGTTGGAGTGTTGGCAATGCCTGATGGAAGAGAATATAAAGGGGAATTTAGAGGGGGAAAGTTTAATGGGGATGGAGAGTTTAAATGGCCTTCAGGAGAAGTTTTCCAAGGAAAATTTGTGGAAGGAGTAAGGTCTGGGCTGGGAGAAACGTGGAAACCTGATTCAGTAAAAGGTTCTGAATATCGGATAGGGGTTTTTGAAGAAGATCAATTATGCGGATATTTTCATAGAATTTTGCCATCTAGAGAAGAGCGGAGTCTGGAAAAGAAGAGAGATTGTAAGGATCCAAGCAATTATATTTTAAATATAGATGGATC
The DNA here is from genome assembly GCA_003265885.1 of Candidatus Marinamargulisbacteria bacterium SCGC AG-343-D04. Lineage (GTDB taxonomy): Bacteria > Margulisbacteria > Marinamargulisbacteria > AG-343-D04. Next base: position 7,387 of record QFBQ01000051.1, on the reverse strand, counting down.
TGCTGAATTAGCTGGATCCGCTGAATTAGCTGGATTGGATTTAAAGGCCTGTAATGAGCTTAACTTAAAACGTAATAAAAAGGCCTATGATGAGCTTAAATTGGATTTAAAACTTATTAAAAAGGCCTATAATGAGCTTAATACGGATCCAAATACAGCTGTAAGTAAAAGATTTATGACCAATAAGTTGGTAAGTTTGGCAGGTGTAAGAGGTTCACGATCTAAAGTTTTATTGGAGTATATAATGTTGTTAGATCCAAATGCTGTAAATGAGAAATCTGACGACGGAAAGAGCCCTCTTGATGTAGCAAAAGCAGCCGGATTCTCTGAAAATGTGGATGTTTTAAGTATGAAAAACGGCAGAGTATTAGAAAATGAGAGATTAGAACTATAAAAAATAAGCAGTAATGCTCAGTTGAGACTTTGTTAAAACTAAAAACCCTGTTCAATACTGAACAGGGTTTTCCTTTTACCTCTAAATTATTTCAAATTAAGCAAAAGCAGTTTGAACTTGTTTAGCAGTCGTAGATCCCGGATAATCAATATCCAAAATAGTAGCCAAAATTCTAGCCGAAACTAAATACGGATCTGTATTTGCTCCTGGACGACGGTCTTCTAAATAACCATATCCTTTTTGAGCTGTTGAAAGAGGCACCCGAATGGATGCTCCTCTATCGGAGTTTCCATATCTAAAGGTATTGATATCGCACGTTTCATGATCACCTGTAAGACGCTCATCTAGGGCATCTCCATACACTTTAATATGGTCTTGATGCGTTGCTTCTAAGTTTTTTAAGGCTCTATCAATAGCAGCCTTTCCTTTTTCAGAATCTCTCATATCTTTAGTAGAGAAGTTTGTATGACAACCCGCTCCATTCCAATCCCCTTTCATAGGTTTGTTTTCTAAAGACACTTCAATTCCGAAATCTTCACTTAAACGCTGTAGTATCCATGTTGCGTACCAATGATGGTCAGTTGTAGTAAGAGGATCTGCAGGCTCATCAAAACCACGGTAACCTACTTGAAACTCCCATTGCCCCAACATAACTTCAGCATTAATCCCATAGATTAATAACCCTGCATCTAGACATGCTTGTAAATGCTTGTCTACTAATTCACGACCTTCTACTCTACCTGCACCAACACCACAGTAATATGGTCCTTGTGGACCAGGGAAACCGTTTTCTGGCCAACCTAGAGGATTTCCTGCTCCATCAAACATCGTATATTCTTGCTCGAAACCAAGGTAGGCATCTTGCTGCCCTGCTCCAGCATCTAAAACCTGTCTAAGAATTGAACGAGTATTACTTTCATGAGCATTTCCATCTCTATCAAATACTTCACACATTACTAGAAAGTTACCAATGCCCCCAATAGGGTTAGAAACAAAGCTAACAGGACGTAAAATGCAATCTGAATTATCTCCAGTAGCTTGGTTGGTAGACGATCCATCAAATCCCCATTCCGGAAAATCACCTAAAGAAGCCTTGTCTGACCCTACTTCAATAACTCTTGTCTTCGATCGGAGTAGAGAGGTAGGCTTTGTCCCATCTATCCATATATATTCTGCAAGTCGTTTCATTTATTTATCTCCTCATTTTTCTTTTTTATGACAATACTATGTTAACATGAATATTTTAATTTAAAATAATAAAGACTGTGAATAAGAGTTTGTCTAGTTAATAAGTAGGAAAAATCTTACATGTTTTTCTTTAGAGTATATTTATGCTGAAATAATATGAGGTTTCTGAATAATGCCGTATTTCATGCAATAAAAAATGAGTTCAGATTGGTTTGATATATCTAGTCTAGAAAAAATCCTAGCCTTATAGGTTGATACGGTTTTTATGCTAATAAACAAGAGTTTGGAAATATCAGTAGGAGTATGTCCTTCTGCCAGGAGATGTAAAACCTCTTGTTCTCGAGAAGATAGTTTTTCATGAGGGGTAATGTATCGGCCATTTTGATAGCTTTGAGCTAGAAGCTCAGAAAGACTATCGGAAATATAAAGACGACCTTTGGAGATAGTGTTTAGGCAATTAATAAGTTCTTCAGCCGCAACATTTTTTGCCAAATAGGCATGAGCTCCATATTGGATAGACTGGAGGCCGTAGTCTTGTTCGTCAAACATGCTAAGCATAATAATTTTTCCTGAAAAGTTTCGATTTTTTAGTTCTTTGAGTACGGATATTCCAGAAATTCCGGGTAAAGAAATGTCTAAAAGTACGATATCGAGTTTGTCTAAAGGTGCATTGCTTAAAAAGTCGTTTCCAGAATCACTTTCAAATATAATATTATATTGGTCTTCAGTTTTGAGTAGATGTGCAATTCCAGATCTGAAAATTTGATGGTCATCAACAATGCCAATAGAAATAATCATATAATTTTTATTTCCTTTTTATTTATTTTTGTGAATCAATCGGTAAATTAATTTCTAAAAGTGTACCATTTGGATGTTGATTTTTAAAATGAAATTTTCCATTCAACTTTTCTACAATAGACTTTATTCCTGACAGCCCCATAGAGTAAACAGCATCCTTGGAAAGACCTATTCCGTTATCAGAGATATGGATAATTAGTTCGGAGCCTATTGTCTTTAAAGTAATCAAGCCTAAACTTGCTTTTGAATGTTTCAATATATTGATAAGTCCCTCTTGAATACATTGGAATATAATTAGGTTTAGTTGTGATCCAAAATCATTAAGGCTACTTGATAGTGTTAGTTGAAATTGAGTAAGTCCCAGTTCATTTCGTTTTTTAACAAGTGACTTGATAGATGGAATAAGTCCCAGCTCATTTAGATGTGGAATCCCTAAATTGTGAGTAATTTGTTTGATTAAGTAAATAGAATCATCAATAGTAGTTTTAACGCGTTCTAGTGTTTGGATAGATTCTGGATTGAAATTAGGATTTTGTTGTTTTAGAACTTGGCATTCAAGTTTGAGTGCAGTGATATTTTGACCTAAATGGTCATGTAAATGTTGGGCTATATGCTTTCGCTCATCATCGCGAATCGTTTTTAATTGTTTGGTTTTTTTATCAAGTTCTTTTTGGGAGTGATGAAGTTCCATAATGGTGAACGAAACAATATCTACAAATTCTCTAATTTCTTTTACGACATAATGAGAAAGAGCCTCTGTATTTGAGGATTTCCCATGTGTAATATCTTGTACAAAACGAATTCCTTCCTTAAATGAAAAACGAACTTGTAGAATAAGCTGTCGCCAAATAATAATATAAATAAGGTTAATGAAGATAACCATTAGTAAGAATCCGATAAGAGAGTAATGGATCGTTGATCTAATATTTTGGGATTGTATTTTTTCGTAATCGCTAATTATATCATTAAGAACATGGAGTTCGTTAAGCAAAATATCTTTTTTTTCAAGTAAGATTTTCAACTCTTCGCGTTTTGAATAAAATTTTCGAAGTTCTAATATGTTTAAAAGACGATGAGTATGAAAAATATAGTTATTAAAGATTTTATCTATTTTTCGAAGTTGAAAACTTAATGATAAATATGATGAATAATGATCTTTTCTTAAAAAAAGAGAGTCTGATAACTTTATAAGAGCGTCATTTAGATGAAGAATCTGAGATTCTATGTTTTCTAGATTTTTGTATGAATGAAAAGAATAGTCTAAGTTGGGGATCAAGTTATCTATGAAAAATTGAGAATGTTTTTCAACAAGATAATTGAGGTCTTTGCTGATCGTGACAATTGGGAGCGTGAGTGTAGTAGAGGTATTGATTTTATCTTTGATAGTAATCATTAAATATATAGTTCCTAAACTCAATAAAATAAGAAAGCTGATGGCAAAGAAAGCATAGATAATGATTTTCCTTTCTAAGGATGTTTTAGTAAAAAAGAATTTTAAATTAGTCATATAGAGTTAACATGGCCTCAAGAGGTACGGGTTTATCAATAACATTATGTTCGATCATAAAATTCATCATGTCTTTTAAGGAGTCTAGTAAATATCCATGAGTTGGGTTGAAAGCTACAATGTTTTCAACATGACCAGTGAGGTAAATCCCATTTGTATTGAATGAAAAAGGGTGGTTTTGATTTACGTAAAACTGGTTCATGTCATCTTTTATTAGATTTGGGTTTTTAATATATGCATTTGTAATTTTTCTCCATTGCTTTCTCCAGAATTTTATATGTGTGGATGCGCTAGAAAATGAACTTTCTTTAATAATTAAAACATCGCATATTGCTCGAGGTATTTCTTTTGATGAAAAGATGGCATGACTCCCTGTAGTGGACGTTAGTTTTGAAGAGAAAGGCTCAAAAGAACCAAGAGCATCTAAGTCTCCGTTCTTAAATTTTTTAATTAAGTTTGGCATGGAGTCAAAGTCAAATAAAATATCTGACGAAGAAAGACCTGCTTTTTCTAAGGCCTTAAGACTGGTAAAGTGAGAAATAGTGCCATACTCTGCTCCAATTTTTTTACCTTTTAATGAAGGTAATGATGTAATATCTTGTTGAACTAATAATTGATCTCCTCCTAGAGTATAGTCTAGGAGCAGTACGATTTTAACTGGAATGCCTTTAGATTGAACATATATAGCTTCAAATATAGTAACTAAAGCAGCATCGTCTTGATTAGACATAAACGAATCTAAAGCTTTTTCATAAGTAGGAAAGTTCTTGAAAACTGTATGGCGAGAATTTAATAAACCTGAAGATACTTGATATTCAAATAAATCCCAAGCAGGCCAATGGGATTTCATAATAGTAAAAGTACGAGAGAAAAATAGCTGAGTGTGTAATGTAAGTCCGATTACTAAAATTAATAAGAGACCAGAAGACAACAGTATAACTTTCCTCATGAGAAGTTTAGTTTATCATATTTTTAGACTTCAATATTATAAAAAAGAATGCTGTTGAATGTGGAATGACAATTTAGGGGAGTTGTCAGAAGCAAAAAATGCTTTATAGTCTTTTTCTATAGATACATCACATTTACAAGTAGCTGCAAATAATGCTTGAGCTGCAGGGTGATTTAGCGTGGTATTTAGTTCTTCAGCAGAACACTCTGGTACGTAGTCTGGGTGTCTAACAGAGGTAATGAGCTTGTCTCCATCTAGGAATTCATAGACTACATGACCTTTTTCATTTCTAGTGAAATTGATGTCATAACGTTTAGAGTCGACTGTCACGGAAAAAGGAGCTGCTTTGAAAAAGGATCCTTCTTCTTTAGTCACTTTATTGTTATTAACAATGCATTCATATTGTAAATTTGACATGAAATAAGTGTAGAAGTCTTTGGGTAATCGTGCAAGAGATTGCTATAAATAAATGTTCAAATACGAGAGAGTTTTGTAAACTAAAAATAGTATTACTATAAAAAAAGAGGGATAAAATGAGTCAGAAAAACATTGTTATTACAGGTGGGAATAGAGGTATAGGCTTGGAATTGATTCGGCTGTATCGAGATCAGGGTGATCATGTTGTGGTGTGTTGTAGGCAGTCTTCAGCAGAATTAGATGGGCTTGGAGCGCAGGTTATTACCGATGTAGATGTTACACAAACAGAAAGTTTGCTGAATGCACAAAGACAAATTGAAAACCTGTCTATTGATCTTTTAATTAATAATGCAGGGTTATTAACGCAAGAAAGTATTGATGAGTTTGATTTAGCAGCAATAGAAAGAATTCAACGGCAGTTTGAGATTAATACGTTAGGCCCATTGAAAGTTACAGCAACATTTCTAAAGCAACTTTCAGCAGGAGCTAAAATTGCTATGATTACCAGTAGGATGGGGTCTATTGAAGATAATACATCGGGAAGTCGTTATGGATATAGGATGTCTAAATCTGCGTTAAATATGGCGACAAAGTCTTTGTCTATCGATTTAAAAGAAAGAGATATTGCAGTAGGTCTCTATCATCCAGGGTGGGTACAAACAGGGATGACAGGATTTACAGGACATAGCAGCCCGGTTGAAGCAGCTACTTTATTAAAGCAACGCATTGAAGCATTATCTATGGAAAATAGTGGGGTGTTTTTTCATGCTAATGGGGAGCAGCTGCCTTGGTAATATGTTGGATTATGGTGTGGGAATGAATTTTACAGCTCTTCTCTATGAGGGGGAAGAGAGGGTGAAGGAAGCGGAAGATCTTTGAGAGCATTGCTTAATTCTTGAGTATGGTTTGAACCAGCTATTACGATAGCGTGATGATCTGAGAATTGCTTTAAGTATGTTTTAATAGTATTTATCCATAATTCATTTCTTAAATCCAATACAGTCCATTGTAGTAGTGCACTGTGAAACATTTTTTCAGCGTATTGGCTATTTATTTGATCCAGTATTGATTTTGCTTCTTTAATGTCTTCCATTTTTATTTTTTCAATTTGTGGGTCAAAAAAACTTGACTGTTTGAAACGTCTAAGATCTTCTTCTGATTTCTGGATTAGTGATGTGGCATCAGCTTGGTATTTTCGATGCAGTTGTTGTATTTTTGGAGTTGTAGGGATACTATCGGTGTGTACTTTTATAAAATTTTGTCTATATATTGGGTCTTTTAATTTTTGGTACTCTTTTTTAAAGAGTGGGTTGTTTAGTGCCTTTTTTATAGCGAACTTAATTTCATCAGAAGAATTAGGATTTGAATTGGCCAGTCTTTTAATATCAGGGTCCTCCAGACCTCTAAATTTTGGCTGAGAATCCGTTGGAGAAACCCATCCTTCCATAAAGACAACAAATGGTTTGTCTTGTAATGGGAGTAATCCTTGAATTTCGTCATTTGCAAGATAGTATAAAAAAGCTTCGCTGACTCGGGAAGGATAACAAGAATGAATTTCTGAAAGAATAGCTACTCTGTGCTTCTCAAAAGTAGTTCTGATTTGTTCATTTAATATAGATAGAGTTTTTACATCAAGTTTAGGCGGGGTTAAGGTTTGAAAGGGGTTGATATCAAATGAACAAGTAGAAATAATATGACCATCTGTTAAAGGGAAAGGGTCTAATGGTATCTCTTGGGGAGGTAGAAAGCGAATTTTAATAGGGGATCTTGAAGGTTTTTGACTTTTCTTGCAAGTGCTACGTATCAGCACTTCCTTATCATTGAGGAACTCAATGCCTGTGAAGGTATGAGGTGGACATTTTGACCAGAAGTTTTTTTTAAAAAGCGTTGCAGCCTTTGTTGAAGAGACTACTACTTGAATTTTGTTATTGTTACGTCGGCCGTTTTGAGTTGAAGTTACGGTAAATGAAGCTAGTAAACTATTGTGGTTATTGCGGTAGTGTTGAGCAGTTAGCCAGTAACCGGGAGCATATAGATGATCTAGGTTTGGTGTGCTGGGGGTATGGATTGTCTCTAGCCTATTTCTAGCTGCGTTGTGAATGTTATCCAATGGATTTTTTAATGGCACTTGTTT
>QFBQ01000050.1 GCA_003265885.1 Candidatus Marinamargulisbacteria bacterium SCGC AG-343-D04 | reverse complement strand
TCAGTTTGAAAAATCAAAATGAGAGAATGACTATTCTAAGTATAAGAAATGTTATTTTCTGAGTGTTACAAGCGTACATCCAGGAACCGGTTTTAAAGACTGAGTTTCTGAAAAGAACTTGAGACGACCTTTGGCATTGATCATACATAAGCAGATAGCTTTAGGGAATTCTTGTTTGAAATCATCAAACATAAATTCTTTAGTGATAGCGGTAAGTTTGAAATTAGCTCCTGCCGTGAGAACGTTATTGATATAATTGGATGTAATCCCTTTGTTGAATAAAAAATGACTACTTTGATTTTTATTAAATAAATCTTTTTGTTTATCTTTAGGATATAGTCTCCAGATATGAGAAGAGTTTAGTAGGGTGCTATATTCAATACAAGATAACAGATTGGTTTCGTCGCTAGAGGTAACTGCTAGTAGTTTTCCATAGTTAGAAATTTCTATTTCTTCCATGATTTGTTGGGATAAGATGCTTCCATGTCTAGTGTCTAAACCTTCCTCTTTAGATAATAAAATATTTTCAATATTTGTATCAATAATAAGAACAGGGATATTTGAAGATGATAATACTTTAGCAAATTTTCTTACCCATAATTCCCCTCCTACAAAAATAACACCTTCTTGATTTCGTTGGAGGGAAAACAGTAAAACCAAAGGTCTGCCCAAGAGTCCATAAATGGCAACGGTACAAATGATAATAAAAAAAGTAATGGATACTATTAGATCTGCATTTTCGAAACCAGATTCTTGTAATCTTATTGAAAATAAAGAGGCGACAGCAGCGGCGACAATACCACGTGGATAAAGTGAAGATAAGAATAGTTTTTCTCTGAATTTTAGAGAGCTTTTAAAGGTAGATAGAAACACAGATAAAGGACGAACAACAAAGATAAGGACTGCCAAAAATATAAAAATTTGTATGTTTAAAGCAGATAAAATATGATCTAATTCTATTCTTGCTGCCAATAAGATAAATAAAGAAGAAAGTAGTAAGACAGTAATATTTTCTTTAAAAGAGACAATGTGACGGATGGTGACGATACGTTGATTCGCTAAAATGATACCCAGGACAGTGACGACTAAAAGTCCAGATTCTGATTGAATTAAATCGGATATAGCGTAAGTAGATAATACCATGACGAATGTAAAGGCTTCTTGAAGATAATCTGGGATCAACCGTTTTTTAAATATGATAATCATAAATAAGGCGCTAAGTGCACCAATAATAATGCCGGATAGTAATGTGGAAATAATAACGACAAGAGCGCTACCAATGGCATCTGTAGTAGTTTGAGCAATAATAACTTCAAAAACGAGAACGGCTAATGTGGCGCCTATGGGGTCAATAGTAATTCCTTCCCACCTTAATATGGAGGATAGGGAGTGTTTTAGTTTTATTTGTCTTAACAAAGGCGTTACAACTGTAGGCCCAGATACAATCAAAATGGCACCTAACAAGAGGCTTAATTCTATAGAAAGTCCAATGATATAGTAACTTGCAATACTAATTCCGACCCAGCTAACGAGAGCTCCAATTGATATCAGATTACGAATAATGTTTCCTGTATGTTGAATATCTCGAACCTGAAGGGTTAAGCCGCCTTCAAATAAAATGAGAGCAACAGATAAAGATACAAAAGGATAAATAATGTCTCCTAAAAGTTGGTCTGGGTTAATAATCCCTAAAATAGGACCAACAAAAAAACCAGACAACAGAAGCAATAAAATGGATGGTAGTTTAAATCTAGCGGCAATCCATTGAGAGATGACTCCAATGGTAGGAATGGCTGATAGAGCTAATACTACTGCGTTTTTCACATATTCTCCTAAAAATATATAGTCCTATTTACCCACTATCTAGAAAAGTTAATCATAACAGATATAAATGTTAGGTAAGATAATTATAGTATACATTATTTTTAAGAGAGAATTAAATTAAAAAGTAAATCAGTCAGACATTGGCATGAATGTGATATACTGTAACTATATTTTAGTTAAAGAATTGAGGAGAAAAGATGGATATAAGATGTAAGAAAAAAGCAGCATATGTTAATTCTGATGAACACGATATTATTGTGTATCAAGTTGAAAAAGAGATAAAAAAACTAGTAAAGAAAACAAGCGTAGACGCAGTGTTAGAGTCTTTAAAAGAAACAAAGCAGTTATGTGATGAAAAGACCACATGCACCTCATTTCCTCTTCAAAACGGGGATAAGGCAAAGACTGTTATATTAGTAGGTGTTGCAAAAGCGAAGACAGATATGAATGCGTTTCGGCATGCTGGAGGAGAAGTGAGTCGACAGATAAAGTCAAAGAAGCTTGATTCTGTGTCCTTATGGTTTACGGACTCTATAGATGAAGAGAGTGCAGGGCAATTTTGTGAGGGAATACATTTGGGAGGGTACGAGTTTAATCGTTTTAAAACTGGAGATGATAACAAAGAAAGTCATCAGGCTAAGATTACGATTCGGTCATCAGAAAGTAAAGCGTTAAAAAAAGCAGTATCAGAGGCAAGAATTCATGCTGAAGCACAGTGTGTTTCTAGAGATTTAGCAAATACGCCGGCCAATTTTTTAACACCGAAAGATTTTTCAGACTATGCAAAAAAGCTATTTAAAGGGACAGATGTTGAGGTTAAAATTCATAAAAAGAAAGACTTGGAAAAGATGAAGATGGGGGCGTTTTTAGCTGTAGCACAAGGATCTCAAAATGAACCTTATTTAGTGGAGTTACTCTATAATAATGCGTCAAAGAAAAAACCGACGGTATTGGTCGGCAAAGGGGTGACTTTTGATACGGGGGGTATTTCTATTAAGCCTTCCAAATCTATGAGTGATATGAAGGCGGATATGAGTGGAGCTGCAGCTGTCATTGGAGCTATTTATGGAATTCAGGCATTAGGAAGAAAGACGAATGTATGTGGATTAATTCCTTTGGCAGAAAATATGCCAAGTTCTTCGGCTTATAAACCAGGAGATGTTGTTACATCGATGAATGGAAAGACGATAGAGGTTATTAATACAGATGCGGAAGGACGGTTGTTATTAGCAGATGCATTATGTTATGCCACAACAAAAAAACCGGCTTTGATTGTGGATATAGCTACTCTAACGGGAGCTTGTTCAATTGCTTTAGGGGATGTAGCATCTGCTATTTTGGGGAATAACCAGAAAGAGATAGAGTCTATTTGTAATCAAGAGACAAAAACGGGTGAAAGGTTTTGGCAGTTGCCCTTATATGAAGAATATAAAGAGTATTTAAAATCTGATGTAGCAGACCTGTTAAATTGTTCAGAAAATAGATTAGCAGGAACGGCTACAGCTGCAATATTCCTAGAACATTTTATAGAGAATTACCCTTGGATCCATCTAGATATAGCATCAATGATGGATTCTTCTGCTACAAAAGGATTTCAAATTAAAGGGATGACAGGGTTTGGTTGCAGAACTTTGATCTCAATTTTTGATAGGAATTAGAACTGTATTAGTTTGGGAGTTTAGAGTGCGCCAGTTACATTGCTAAAATAATGTACAAGAGCTTTACCTAAATGATCTAAGGGTGTTCTTGTCTACGTGAATTAGTACCAACAGGTGGATGTACATCCATATAAGCATCAGTTTCATTCTTATGTGAAGACGCTGTAGCCTTTCCATCCGCTTGCGGAACTTCAACAGGATCAATAAAATGAGGTGCAGGTAAATATGGTGGAGTCTTTTTGGGAGATTGATCTTGTACAGCATACCTTTGCTCAGGCGTTGTTGATCTTGATTTTGTTCTTGATTTACCTCGGGTTTTCTTTCTTGAGGAGGCAACGGGGGTACTTTCTGTAGTCATCATATCAATGAATTCAATTAGTTCTTCTACCTCAGCAACACCTTTCTTAAGTTTTTCTTCTAATTGTTTTATTTCATCAGGACTCATATCTGCAGATGATTCCCCAGGGGTATAAACCATCTTGGTTGTATCATATATTTTTTGTTTTTGTGGCGAGCTAAGCATAATACCATGAGATTTTTTTAGAAGTCTGTTAATATCAAGAATACTTTGTCTACGACTATCAGCGGACTCACTATCTAAATCTTTAAATATTCTTTTTAACTGATTTTCTTGGGCGCCCTTCCGTTGTACTCCAACCGGAAATGTATGATTCACAAGATCGGGGAGCTTTAAAGACACCCCAGCTATTCCCGGCTTTCTAGACCCAGCAGATAAGGGGGCTCTTAGATTTAGCGCCGAAGTACTCCGAGCTCTCGGCCCTCTAGACCCAGGATATTGTTGTGTAGAGGAGAGTCTTTGAATTCGCGCCGAAGTACTCCGAGTTTTTCTCGACCCTACAAACTCAGCAGATTCTTGTAGAAAGGGGAGTTTTCCAAATGACGCCGGACTCCGTTCCACCCCGATGCTTTCTGTTTCATGTGTTATGTCTAATTCTCTTGCTTGAAAGCTTGGGTTGGCAGTTAATTTAGATATAAACGTCTTTCCAATTCTTTTGATAGAACCAGCCAAAGATACTGGATTAGTGGAATTTAATATTTTTTTTGCATGATCAAAACTTTTTTCAGTCAAATCACAACTTTTTAAACTTAAACAATAATCTTCAAACATAAATGTTTTTCTCTCTAGACTTACGTTCTTACGAAACTTATCGAACGTCAACTCATTTATTGTCTGAACAAATCTCTCTCTGCTTTCTTCAGGTAAATTTGCTTTAAGCTGGAAAAATCTTACAGCAACGGTGTTTGGAGAGATGTGTATTTGAGGGAGTCCTGTTCCATGTGCTGTTTGTACTGCTAACATACTCAAATAATAAGACTATTTTTAAAGACCTTCAAGATATCTATGAAATCCTATAAAGTGCCCTACATCTAACTCCATAGTCGTTTTACCTGTTTCTATAAATGTAGCATAAGCATTGAAGGCAGTAAGTTTTTCTTCCTGTTCAGTACCTGTAAAAGCCTCTATTAAACGGTTTTGACCATCTGGGATGATCTTTAGAGCTTTGTCAATTAGGGCTTTATTAAACCTCCCTGTTTTATAAAGTTGCTTATAGTCATCAAGTTCACGTTTACGACTTGTCATATCCTCAGTCATATCCTCATAGGTACTAGCTAAAACTAAAGATTCGAAAGATAAAAGATTTTGTTTTTGTTGAAAAGATTTACTAAATAGTTCTTTTTTATCTTCTACTGAGAGGGCTTGAAGCCATTTTGGTTCTTTAATTTTGCCTTTATTAAAAAGTATTTGGAATATATAATACTGTAATTCTCTTTGTTGCTCTTCACTCATCCTTAATTCTCTTTCTCTTTGTTGCTCTTCACTCATACTTCTTATTCGATCCCCAAACCCTGCAAAAGCATCTACTGTCGCTTCAGCATGGACAGTCGGTGCAATACTGTCTGCTGTTAATCCTGTCTGTTTTGATGCTGCAGTTGGTCTTCGTTTACCACCTTGTATAAGGTGTTCTTTATTTGGGACAGCCGGCATAATACTGTCTGCAGTTGGCGGAGGTGCTGGTGGTCTTAGACTACCGCCTTGCTTTAAAGTTGAATTTTGAGTAGGGGGCTTATTGAAAAGTGTTTTTGGCCCTTGACCCTCTGCATTTTTTAGTCTTATTTCTTCTTTTGCAATTTCCAATAAAGTTTGATAGTTCTCGTTTTGTTTAGAGGGGTTCGTCAGATGTAAGAGATATACTATAGGTTGTTTTAATTGTTCTTTTAGATATTGTTTGTTTTTGCCTACTGATTCACGTGTAAAATTTAAATTTTCAAAAAATCTTTCTAATTCCCTGCTATATGGAGATTCTTCAGTGGAAAACGTCCAGTTCATAAGTAATTTGAATTTTTCAGGGTTTTGATGTAATCCTTGCGAAATTATAGATTGTAAATAAAACGCTTGACGAGGAGAAAAAGTATGTGGAATTGGAAAACCAAAATAACTAGAAAAAGGTACTTTTAGATCTACTAAAGAATGGCTATCAACTTGAAACCCTCCCAAAGAGCGAGCTATTTCTACATACTCTTTTACCTTTCTGTTGAAATTTCTCATATTTACAGGGTTAGTAACTTCACGCTTTTTATTATTTAAAGCTAGTAAAGCTTTTTCTAACGTAAAGTCAGTACGTAGAGCCTCATCACCAGCGCTAAAACGGTTAGAACACTCACGTAAATATAAATTAAACTCTAGTCTTAACATAGTTTCAGGATCTTGAAAAATTGGTAAAGAACTCAAGTCTACATCTCTAAATGATGTTTCTTTAATCTTAGGTCGTAGTGGCCTATCTGCTGGTGAGTTCGAGATTTGTCGATGAGTTGAAATCTTCATGACTTTTCTTGCGGGAGTAGTAGAAACAAACTGGGGTAATATACCACCAGGACTCCGCATTTGATCAGGACTAGGTAAGGCTTGCATGCCAGAATTGATAGTGCCTTGTCTAGTCCCAAGTGTAGGTGCAAGACGAGTGATCGCTGTCCATAAAAAACGTTTCATTACACCTCCGTGCGATCTATTTAGTTTTAGTTCTTCCAGATCTGCTTTGAGAACTTTTATTCCATCTAGATGAGGTTCATAGGCAAGTCCTTCTAATTTCACGTCTACCTTTTGCGCAGGTTGAGCTCCTATCTCTATACGATATTTGTCTAAGTCATCGGGTGGTACATTAAGAAAATAATAGTTTTCGTCTAAAAAAGCAATAGGAGTGTCCTCTATATTAGGATCTATCAATTGATTTTGTGAAATAGAAGTGGTGTTATCTGGAATTAGTTTTTGTTTTTTGAGTATCTCAACTAAGTCGTCAGATGAAATAGATGTTTTTCCATGACTGCTTAAGTCAACAAAAGTGGGTACAGTCCTAGGACTACTAGGTTTAAAATAAACAGCTTCTTGACTGCCTAACTCAATTTCAAAAGCTGGGTTTTGCTTACATGCTGCTATTGGGGTTTTCTTACATTCTGCTCTTGAAGCGGCTTGTAAATGAAGAAGAGTAGGGGGCGTGTGTGCCTGTCTGACTTGTATTGCTTCTCTAAAGTTTGGTTTTTCGTGAGTTGTCCTTTTTTTTGGATGTTTTGGAAGGTTAAGGTCTTTATCTAGATGAAAAGTATGAATGAGTGAACCTAAATTTACGACTTCAATCAAAAAATTGTCTACAGACGTTCCTTCCTCTCGAAAATGAATATGTTCCTTAAGAAAATGTAATAATGATTCTTTTGCGTCGTGTAATTGTAGAGGAGTGAGTATTGTCTTAGCACCCCATCTTGTTTTGCCTTTTAATAAGCTTTGATTCTGATCACCCTTAGGATCACTGCATATCCATTCAACAGCAAGTTGATTTCTATGCGGTTTAAGCTGATCTAGAAACTTTTCTTCTATTTTTTTGCGACTAATACCATTTGCCGAGGAACTAGTTGGATGGATTTTTTGAGAACCACAACAACTAAAACAACTTAACCAAGACATTTTTACACTCTCCTATTAATTATCATTATTAAAAATCCTTATTCATTCATCCATGCATCAAATACTGGATCCGTACCGTCACCGTTTCCCAATTGACCTAATTCTATAGCCTCTGGAAAGACCTGTGTTCCTGTTCTAAAACCTTTATATATCCCCATAGCGCCTACTAGTAGACCAGCTACTCCAGCAACTGTACCTATTGCAATAAGTGGTGTTAATGAATGATCTGTATGACCAGCACTACTGTTAGTATCACTATGATCTTCAATCACTGGGGGTATATCTGAACGATCTGCGTTTGAGTCAGAAACAGTAAGAGAAACTTCTTTGCTGATGCTATGAGTGCCATCATTAACAGTAATAGTTATACTGTATGTTCCGGTTTCGTTAGGAGTCCAAGTCAACCTTCCTTGATTATTAATACTCATACCTTCAAGTGCTGGGCTAATGTTATAGGTTGGTTGTCGGAAAACACTACTGTCTGTGTCTGCAATTTCAAATGTATGATTCCATTGCTCACCTACTCTAAGGGTATCAAAAGTGTTCGTATTGCCATCACCAAATGTTGGAGCGTCATTGATTGCAGTATAGTGAAACCTTAAAGTAGGAGTTATTACATTAACACCATCAGAAATGCTAATTTGAATAGATTTTTCACCAGAGGCAACGTCTTGAGCTGGATTCCATGTAATGAGTCCAGTGGAATCAATAGTTACGCCAGTAGGAGGAGAAACAATTGAATATTGGAGAGTATGCCCCTCAGGATCCGATGCATTAACTTGATAATTAAGACCGGTAGTTTCATTAAAGGATTGTATAATACCATCAGGTTCAGAAAATTGTATGGGGTTATTAACAGCAATATAGTGAAACCTTAAAGTAGGAGTGATCGAGTGATCACCATTTTGGTCAGAAATTTCAATTTGAATAGATTTATCACCAGAGGCAACATCTTGACCAGGGCTCCATTCAATGAGTCCAGTAGTAGAGTCTATAGTTACGCCAGTAGGAGCAGAAACGATTGAATATGAAAGAGTGCTGTCAGGATCCAATGCAATAACTTGATAATTAAGACCGGTAGTTTCAGTAAAGGACTGAATAATGCCATCAGATTCAGAAAATTGTATGGGGTTATTAACAGCAGTATAGGCAATCGTATACATTTTTTCAACAGAAGTAGTTCCATCAGTGACTTCGACGGTAAAATGAATATCTCCAGAAGGAACGAATTGTCCAGGACCATTCCAAGTAACGAGTCCGTCTGAGGAAATAGTCATTCCAGAAGGGAATGTCCCAGGTTTTAAAGAGAAAGTTAAGTGATCAGAGG
>QFBQ01000005.1 GCA_003265885.1 Candidatus Marinamargulisbacteria bacterium SCGC AG-343-D04 | reverse complement strand
TCTATCAAGCAAAAAAACAAAGATAACCAGATCAACACATACTCTAGCAATCAGATATCTTCACATAAGCCCACAGAAGAAGATCCCATTTTCAATTTAAATTCTATTGTTCTCGACTCGGAAACGAATCCATTAAATAGTACCTCAACCGACACAAATTCCACTAAAGAATTAGATAAACCCACATATTCTCCCCCTAAGAATGTAAAACAAGAAGAATCTCCCTCTATAAAAAACAGTCCTAACGCATTATACAAATTCCCTCCAATAGATTTGCTAATAAAAAATAATAAGCCACAACAGTCCATTAAAGCCCTAACCAAACAACGAGTAGAAAAAGCCGCTATACTTGAAGAAACATTACAAAGTTTCAATGTAAAAGCAAAAGTAGTCAATATTACCCCTGGCCCCTCTGTTACACGATATGAACTGCAACCTGGAGAAGGAGTGAAAATCAGCAAGATCACCGCATTATCAAAAGATATTTCTTTAAAACTAGCTGCCCCAGACATCCGAATTGAAGCACCTATTCCAGGAAAAGCTTTAGTTGGAATTGAAGTCCCCAACGCAGATATTCAAACTATTACATTGCGTTCCATCATAGAAGAGAGCGATTTCACAAATTCCACTTCTAAACTACTAGCCGGGCTAGGAAAAACCATTACAGGAAAATCTATCATCATGAATATCTCAAAAATGCCTCATGTTCTCATTGCCGGAGCTACAGGATCTGGAAAAAGTGTCTGTATCAACACCATTATTTTATCTATATTAATGAAATGCACTCCAGAAGAAGTAAAATTCTTAATGATAGATCCCAAAAAAGTAGAATTAAGCCTCTACAATGATATCCCTCATCTCATCGCTCCAGTAGTGACGGACCCAAGTAAAGCCGCTGCTACGCTAAAGAAATGGGCATTAGTAGAAATGGAAAATAGATACGAAACATTTTCGAGAGTTGGAGTAAAAGATTTAGAAGGGTATAATGCTTATGTCAAATCTAAGCAAAATCAAGACGATTCTCCAACACTCGATAACACCGACACCCCTCTAGAAACAATGCCCTATATAGTAGTTATTATAGATGAATTAGCGGACTTAATGATGGTAGCCTCTCAAGACGTTGAACAAACTATTTGCCGGCTAGCACAGATGGCCAGAGCCACAGGCATTCATCTTGTCATCGCAACACAACGACCTAGTGTAAATGTTATAACAGGTCTTATTAAAGCAAACATTCCTTCTAGAGTATCCTTTTATCTTCAATCACAAATAGACTCCCGAACTATTTTAGATATGGCTGGAGCCGAAAAGCTTCTTGGAAAAGGAGACATGCTATACTCTCCTGTTGGTTCTTTTAAACCAAGCCGAGCTCAAGGTGTATTTGTCAGTGAACAAGAAGTAAAAGGAATTGTAGATTGGGTTAAAAAACAAAAAAAACCAGATTATCTATCCGAAATCATGGAAGTAGAACCCTTATCAACAGACACCCCCTCATCATCAAACTCTGATAAAGACGACCTTTATGAAGAAGCCAAACAATTAATTATCAGTACAAAGTATGCATCAACATCCTATTTACAGAGAAAACTTCGTATAGGTTACAATCGAGCTGCGCGAATAATGGATGAATTAGAAGAAGAAGGAGTAATTTCTGAATATGTAGGAGAAAAAAAAGCCAGAAATATTAATTAGAATTGATAAATTCTCTCCTTTGACATGAAAATCATAGGAAAGTAAACTACTTTATCATTCAAAGAAATAAAAATGAGTAGGAGAAAAAATGTCAGGACACAGTAAATGGTCTACAATAAAACACAAAAAAGCAAAAACTGACGCTCAAAGAGGTAAAATTTTTTCAAAGATTTCTCGTGAGATTATCATGGCCACTAAAATTGGGGGAGAAGATACTAGCATGAACCCCAGACTTCGATTAGCTCTACAAAAAGCCAAAGAAGCCAACATGCCAAATGACAACATTAAACGAGCCATCCAAAAAGGATCTGGGAATGACGAAGGTGCCCAATATGAAGAATTACAATTTGAAGCCTATGCAGAACATGGGATAGGTTTAATCATCGATGTATTAACAGACAATAAAAACCGTACTCTGACAAATTTAAAAGTAATTTTAAACAAAAACAAAGCATCTTTAGCAGAAAAAGGGGCTGTAAGTTATATGTTTAATACAAAAGGAATCATTTTGTTTGAGCCGACAGAACATGATGAAAAAATCATTGACTTAGCTATCGAAAATGACGCCGAGGATATAGAAAAAAAAGAAGATAATTCAATTGAAATCATTATTCCTAAAAACAACTTAGAAAACTTAAAACAAATCTATGATGCATTAGAATATGCATATATCACAGCATCCATCACAAAAATACCTACAAATACAATAAAAATATCTGAAAAAGAAGCTGAATCTATTATTAAGTTAATCGAAAAAATTGAAGATGACGAAGACGTACAAGATGTGTATAGTAACTTCGAATAAAAAAAATAAAATAAACAAAACAAAAATGTTTAAACACTAACTAATAAAGGGTAAACAACATGCAGAGATTTCATACAAGAAAAACCTATAAAAAATACGTTATTGTATAATAAGGTATGAAAGAAAAATATTGTGAGAAAAAAAGTGACCTATTTTAATAATAAAAAGACTATAGTAAAAATAACAATAGCGTTATTTTTGTTCATTCATCCGTTGCATGCAGATATTTCAAATATAACAACCTCTTCTGGAAAAAAATTCACTCCCCCAAACACCGAAACTGCCATCATTTTTTTCAAACTTAACACAGATGCCCAAGATATTGAGCTAACATCAATCACATTAGAGTCATCTGGATCAGACCTTACATTTCTAGATAATTCATATAAATCAATAAAAATTTACGAAGATTTATCAGAAGGATCAGAGCTCGGAGATAATCAGTTTGATAGCAGTATTGATCGGCTTATTGACGAAGAAACAAGTTTCGACACACAAAACCCTATAGTATTCCAAATACAAGGAGGGCAGAAAATTTCAAGTAGTAACGTATCTGGATTTGGACATTTTGTGGTAGTTGAAATGTCCAACAAAGAAGAAAATTTTGGAAAAAACTCTTCTCTTTCACTATCACAAATAACTGCGAAAGATACTTCAACAACATTTGTAGCCGATACAGTTTTTACCACTTCTTTCCAAGTTACCGGATTATCTATTAACGCTAATTTTGATATAGCACCAAGTGTTATTTTTCCTGGACAAGACGATGTCGCGCCTGTCTTCATTTCTATCACTCCGAAAGGAGAAGATGTAGAAAATTTTAACGTTGGAATAACCGATTCGTTTTCTAATTTCATATCAAATAACGACACAAAAGGCGTCGTAAAGGTTGACTTATACTCTTCAGATGATGATTCAAATTCCTCTTTCGATATTCAAAGAACAGATCAACTTCTACTAGGAAAAACTCTTCCTACCGTAACATTTTCAGAAGGCAGTACTACTTGGTCAGACAATAATATTCTATTAAAATACAATGAAACTATTCCGTCTGATAATTCAAAGTCATTTTGGCCTATTTATTCAATTGGGTCTGACATACCTGTATCAAAAAACACCTTCATAAACGTTACTCTCTCCTCACTATTCGGAAAAGGAAGCTCATCTAATCTTGATGTAACGGGAGTGACTCAAAATCAGTCCATAACCATCCCCGTAGCGGGAGTTACGGCAACTGATATCAAAAACGAAACCCCAGATAGTCCCTTTGGAAAAAATTCAATCGCAGCTGTACTTTCTTTCAAACTTCAATCTTACCAAAGCGAAACCGTTATAAATAAAATAGACATCCACAATACAGGCTCCATTCCATTTAATACAAATACCTTTACTGAAAATGGAAAAGACATCAAAAAAATTGAAATATACCAAGATGCCCCTCCGGGAAATGAAAGCTTTTCCATCATTCTCGATACCTTAGTAGGGTCCCTAGAATGTTTTGATACATCATTCAACTCAAACACAAAAGCGCCCATTACTATGAATATTACAGTTAGTACCTATAATGAAGTTGAAAGCTATCCAGAAAATAATGAAGCTATGCTATTTGTTGTCTATCACTTCGGATCAGATCTGTCTGATTCGTCACATGTATCCGGAAACTTTTCCAACGCTTCGATTGGAAACATTTTTGTAAGTGGAAATTACACTATTTTTGATACTATCAAAACAGTCGAGTTTAAAGGGAGTAACAGCTCTAGTTCAGATTTATTATCAAGTACTCCGACAGCATCTATAACGCTCACAGATTCCGCGTCAGACATTACTATTACCTCTATAAATATACTTAGCCCAGATGTTGTATACAAAGGACAAAACAAGGTCCCTATGCTTTATTTTGAAATCAACAGTGACGTTATAACTGAAACAGGAGAAATAGTTATAAAAAATGGGAATAATAACTTTGCAGAAAACAACACTAGTATCTCCAGAATTTGGGCATTTGAAGATAGTAATAGTAACGGCACATTTGATAGTACGGACCTATACTTATCTAGCACAACCGATTTCAGTGAAAGTACCTTGGAAGCTACATTAAAAAATGTAAAGATAGATTCCTCAAAAAAAATCCTGATTCTCTATAGCTTTGGAATGAATTGCTCCAGTGAAATGTTAGCTCAAATTGATAGTTTTAACACCACAGATGAAACCTTAACCCCACTTGGATCATTTCCGTCCCCTGAAACCCCTGCGCAAGCAACCCCTATTAATGCTCCCTTAAATGGGAATAACGTAGACGTAGATTTATCCATATCTAACCTTACAGACCCAACTGTCACATTTAACATCACCATTACGCTACAAAACACCAGTGATACCGATATCACAATAGATAGCCTTTCTCCAAAAATACTTTTAAATGACATATCAGGATTAGATATCACCCACGAATTCAACTTTTTCACATCACAAACTTTTCCTTTCGAAATACCCGCAAACACACTCGATCACCCCAGTATAGTCATTGAGACGTCTCATTTTTCAGCAAATTCAAGTGGGTTAGCCATTGTTGATGCAAGTATCAATTACCACCCCACAAACGAGACAAATGATATCTTACTAGAAAGATCTTATTCCGGTTCAAGCTGGGAACCCGTCACTCAAACAGATTTATTAACCCTTAAGCAGGAAATTCCTGATGAGATCTTACCTTCTTATATCAAACTTCCTCTAGGCATTCATACAGGTGGAAACGACTTCCCAAGTGCTGAAAAACAAAACTTATTTTTTAATAACTCTGGCATAGAAGCCGGAAGCAAACTCATTATTACACTTCAAAACCCCTCATCCATAGATGAAAGCAATCTAAAAATAACAAAAGGAGCATTAACATTAATACGAAAATCATTTTCAGATATCGGAGAAAATTCATATTACTATGAACCAGAAACTGGAATAATAGCTGTAGACGTTGGTAAGAGCAGTAACACTATTGGAATTGAAGCAAAAGACTTACACAACAATACTTTCCCAAGTGCATTTATAAATTATCTCATTTCTGAGACAACAGAATTAACATCCCCACTATTTTATCCAAACCCATATATAATGGGAAGTGGAACATTAACACTAGGCTTTAGTATTACCCAACCATCAGATGTAAGTATATATATCTATAACTACATAGGAATACTTGTACATGAAGATCAAGAGTCATTCACTAGCTCCGGATGGAACACATTCTCATTTGCCTCAGAATCATTTCTGGTGCCAGGAATGTATTTGTGCAAAATAGTAGCAAGGGACAATAATACAAGCTCCGTTTTAACAACAAAATTAGCGATTTACTAATGAAAAAATACATAATTTTATTTTTAACATTATATATCTTTAATCAAAGCATTTTTGCTGCAAGTGCCTCCATTGCTAATCCTCAAAGTTTAATGATAGGTGCACGAGCTATTTCACTAGGAGCTTCGCCTAGTATATCCGGAGACATAAGTTCGACATTCATCAACCCAGCCACATTAAGTGAACTAAATGAATTGCCATTTAGCCTTACATCTCAACAACTATTTGGACATTTTAATTATATCGTCATCAACACGGGAATACCTCAAAAAATAATCTTTAAACAAAAAGATGAAATTAAAAGTCAAAAAGTGGGCATTAGTGTATCCTATGCAGCATTATCACTAAATGGTATCCCTAAAGTAGAAATATATAATGGGGATCCCTACCAAACCGGTTCTTTTAATGCAGGGTTCAACATTTTACATGTTGGGTTGGCTACTAATTATTATAAAAAATTAACATTCGACAAATTAGCTGTAGGTGCTGCTTTAAAAACTACTCAGCAATATGTAGGGCAAGAAAAAGCCTCTACATTTGGAATAGATACAGGAATGATTGGAACACGATATATAAACAATAAATATATCAATAAAATCATAGTATCTGGAAGCATTCATAACCTAATCAGCCCAAGCATAAAATTCGAAACATCCGGTAACGAAGCATTGCTCCCCACAAAAATATATTTAGGAGCAAAAGCTGATCTATTTAATGACCGTTTAGCTCTATTTTTAAACAATAATGAAAAAGGAGTATACGTAGGAACAGAATATGAAGTTGATGATGGTCTGTTTGCTAGGGGATCCACAAATTTTAAATCTGTTAATTTTGGAACTGGTATCATATTAAAAGACATTCCTACAGGAATCCCCAAATACACCATAAAAGTTCGAATAGATATAAGCTATACACAAAATGCCTCCCCCATGAATGATGACCCCAGTTACGCAATGAGCATATCTTCGCTTGGAAGATCCATCCCTAAACAACCTGAAATATTAAATCCTAAAAATAAAATCGTATTAACATCAGAAAAAGAAGTTAATTTAAACGGAATTGGCCCAAAAAACACAACAATCAGACTATATAATAACAACAACTTTTTCAGAACAACTCTAAGTAATAAATACGGAAATTGGAAAGTAAATTCACTTCCTATACATGAAGGTGAAAATCAAATTCATATTCAGTCATATAATTTAGAAAACGATTTTTCAATTAAATCATCCCCAAAAACAATCATCTTAGATACGACCCCTCCTAAGCTAGACATTAATATATTTCCTGAAAGCTCCATTTTAAATATAGAAATTTTATCTAACGAAGAACTTTCAAAAGTTACAGGGAAAATTAATAATAAAAAAATAAGACTAAAAAAAGACAAATCATACAAAAAGAAATCCGATAAAGGAGAAGCATTAACAGAACAAATATATCTAAATCCTACAAAATATATAGGAAAGGTTGAGCTTCCAGAAAACTTAAAAGAAAACACCCCTCCTCCAAAAGAAATGCATCTCTTACAAATTTTTGCAACTGATCAATCAGGAAATAAAATGGAAACAGAAAAAAAGCCATTCTTTGGAACCATCACTTTTCCACAAGACAAACATGTCCATTATGCAGATACCCTCCTTGCAATTGGAAAATCATCGGATGCAATCAATACCATTTTTGTAAATAACAGCCCTGTCTTTATAGATAATGAAAGCCGATTTTCATCAGCAGTAACCCTTGAGCCTGGAAAAAACTCTATCACGACTACCTTTGAAACATTAAATAACAAAGCCTTAACATTTTCTAGCAGAGTATTACGATTAGTAAGTTATCGGGACATGAACCCTAAAGTAAAAGGCCGACGAGAGATAGAGTTTTTATCAACAATTGGAATATTACACGGAAACGATGATGGCAATTTTTACCCACGTAAAAGTGTTACACGACAGTATTTAACAAAAATTATGGTATTAGCTATGGATGAAGAAGTTGAGGACACCGTCCTGTATAGCTTATTTGATGATGTTCAAGCTGATCATCCTTTTGCAAAATACATCCAACACGGAATTAATAATGGGCTCATCTTCGCATTCCCCGATGGAACATTTAAACCTGAACAAACGCTAACGCTATCAGAGTCTATCTATTTATTAAGTAACTCTGGAATCATAGACTATGTGGAAGTAGACGATGAAAACAAGGTCGTTACACGTGCAGAACTAGCAGAGTTTTTAGCCTACACCCCACGATTTGAGCGAAAAATAGAAAAGCTTATTAATTGGGATATCGGATACGAGAAATAAGCTAAATCAAACACTATCAATTTTAAAAAATTAATCAAAAAAACTGATAACAAATTTTCAACTCATAAAAATAAAAAAAACATTTGAAATTCAATGAATTTTGGTTTAAATTTATATAAATAAACTAAAAATAAGAAAAAGAAAAAAAAACATGATTAGATCTACATTACCCCACATCATATCTACCCCCCCCTCAACACAAATATCTACTCCTAAAAAGATACCTGATCAAGCTACACAAAAAAAGAACCTTTTAAAAGAAATAACAGAAGCTCTAGATCAAGAAACAAAAGAACAAAATATATGTAAATATTCACTTTATTTAGACAGTATACAAGCACCAAACACTTGTATAACTGTACATACAAAAGACCGAATAGAAGTATGGTCTTACAAAAGACCTGCTTTCACAGGATTTCTTGGTTTGTTAGAGCAAACTAGAACAACTATGAGACAATGCATAGGCCCCATTTCTCAACCAAAACAGATAGGGAACTTTACTCTATCTAGTAAAGAAAAGACTGCCTAACACACGTCATCATATCCGTCAGCTTTTCAAATTAATAATTATCTATCTACAGATTAATTATGCTCATCTATTCGACGAATAAAGTACCCTGCCCCTCCCATATAAAGTGGAGGAAGAGCAAATAATTTCGCCCCTTCTTTAAATGTTTTTGGCATAGAAGGTTTCGTTCCAAAGCCAAACAATACATGAACCGCATAATTAGGGAGCTCCGCATATTCTTCTCTATGAGTTGATATAGGGGGTCTAACATACGCCATTGTAAATTTTGTTTCCACAGTAAAAAAGGTTTTTTCAAAAGATTTCAACCACTTTTCCAAAGATACTTGTGCTGCAACACCAGAGAAATAGGACCCGCGAATCCCACCATCCATATAAAAACGCTCTCTATCATCCAACCTAACATCCATATGGGCAAAAACCAAGCCCAGTCCATATCTCAATGTATCATCTTTAAAATACTTCTTTTCTCCCACTCCTTTAAAAGGAACGACTCTATTTAGAAACAAAAAGTTCAATCCATCTGAAATACTAAAGCCCTGAAGACGATCATTCGTAGAAGCCAAATAAATCTTATGATGAACCCATTCTAACCCATACCCCTTCTTATTGTTCCACTTTTCCAATTTCATTGCATAATACAATGAATCTGTTAAAGAACGACTATCCCAATCTGCACGCACATAAGAAACATTATTTTCTCCATCAACATTTAAAAACAATCTAGAATTAAAGGATTGTGATCCACCTAAATAATTAATAAACACATATCCCTCATCATCAGCAAAAGAAGATGATACACATACAAGTAAAAGCAAAAATAACGCACGTAAAATCAAAATCATAGTAAACTCCCTGAACTAATTATCTAAAAAAAGTATACATCAAATAAAAAAAGTAGTCATCTACAAATAAAAAATGGTGGGCGGTACTGGAATCGAACCGGTGACCTCTTACATGTCAAGCAAGCACTCTAACCAACTGAGCTAACCGCCCTCAAATACTGTGATTCTTAGTTTCATAACTCAAAACTAATTTCATTGTAACATTTAGAGTTTTATTTGAGGAGCTTGAGAATTCAATCTTTAGAATACTTTAAAAACACCGTAATTTTTTTTAAATACTTTAAACAAATAAATCTCAAATATTGCCTAAGTATATCTTTGATTGTTCATAAAGAATATCCTATAAAATAGACAAAAACTAATAGTCAACACCCAATTATGTCTAAATAATTTATGAAAAACAAAGATCTAGAGTAATATATTTTAATAATGAATAGAAAACACTCCTTAATCTTTTATTTTGAACCCTACTAACGGCCCCCCTATGTCAATAAAAGGAATAAAATTTAATTTTTCAAAATATTCATCGACAGCCTTTCTAGATCCCTTCCAATGACCATAGTCATCAATAATAACAAATCCTCCAATAGTCACGAGAGGCCACAATTTTTCTAATTAAACTTTAGTAGATTCATACCAGTCTGTATCTAGCCTTAACAACGAAGTCTTTTTTGGCACATTTTTTGGCACATTAACTGAATTTAGAGTATCTTCTACTTTTCCTTTAATAAATTTTATTTTATCTTTGTTATAATTTGTTTTAAACATATTATCTCTCACTTCTTCAAGAGGAGAAAAACACCATACCGAAGAAGAGTCTACTTTATTTTCTTTTTTCATTCTATCAGAAGCAAATATCCCCCAGGTACTTACATCTTCTTCTGTAGGCTCAGACATTCCTTCATAAGTATCATATAAAAAAAGAGTCTTTGAAAAAACTTAATCCTATTTTTCAAAAATCTACTTATCACAAAAACTCCAATTTAAAGAACATCCGAAAACAATTTATCATCTTTTTACTTCTTTACATCCATTCAACATAACTCTAGTATTCTTAAAATACACCTTTTAAATTTAATCTCTAACTCAATTATGCTTAAATTTACAAAGCTAACAGCATTATAACCTGAGAACAACCCAAATCAAACGCAAATCGTCACGTTAAAAATATATATTTGATAATAAGAATATCATTACCCAATGCTATTTAGAAGCTAAGAAAACTATTCCAAACACTCCTCCTCTTGATTATAATAAAACAATAATGAACTCATCAAAAAAATCTATAACCCTATTATTTTCTTGCTTAGGACTATTTCTTCTATCTCTACTCATCTTTATTTATATCCACTTCATCCCATCTCTTTCCCGTTCAGAATTTGTACTGCATATTCCCGAAAACTCTAATGTTTCAACAATTGCAACCATTCTAAAAAAACAACACCTTATTCGGTCAGAATTTTTTTTCAAACTTTATATCAAACTGACTAAAAAAGAAAAAAAACTTAGAGCAGGCCACTTTTTAATTTCAAATGGCATTAATCAACATCAACTTATCTATACATTATCAACAAAATCTGGACACTATAAACTCATTAAAGTCACTATTCCTGAAGGTTTTTCTATCGCTCAAATTGGAGAACGATTAGAATCCAAACAACTGGTTATCAAAGAAGAATTTGAAGCATTCTGCCATAAAAAAGCAAAAAAGTATTTCAAAAATAAATTCACTTTTCTCTCTCAAATACCCTTAGAAACAATCGAAGGGTACTTGTTTCCCGAAACATATTTCTTCAAATCTAAAGAATCCACTCACACCATCGTCAAAACAATGATCAACGAATTTAACAAGCAAGTATATTTCCCTTTTTCTATAGAAACAAACGATTCTCAACTTACCTTTCACCAACTCCTAACACTCGCATCATTAATTGAAAAAGAAAGCAAATTCACCTATGAAATGCCAGTAATCTCGTCCGTTTTTCATAATAGACTTACTAAAAAAATGCGCCTAGCTTCTGACCCTACCGTTGTTTACGCACTTGGAAAGTCACACAAAGATCGAGTCTATTACAAAGACCTCGAAATACAATCTCCCTATAATACCTACAGAAAAAGAGGCCTTCCCCCTACTCCCATTGCTTCCCCTGGCATAAAAGCATTTCATGCTGCTCGCTTTCCTGATAAAACAGACTATTTATTCTTTGTAGCATCCCAAGATGGTCATCACCACTTCAGTAGAACATACTCCGAACATTTAAACATCCAATCAAAAAACAAATCTAAATAATCTAAGCCTTTGAAACACGAATATCTAAAACATTGAGTCTAACTAAACCCTCTTTATTCTTTTTAAGTTTAGATCGTTTATCTACTTCTGGAACAAAAATTAAATCAATTTTTGAATCTGGAGAAGCATTTTCTTTGACAAAGCAAAACTTTTCCCACAAACCAAATCCAACAGCTTCTACCTGATGACTCATTTTCGAAGCAGATGACACCTTAAATTGCACATGCTGCTTTAACGATTTTTGATAGCGATTTCCAAAAACCCGCCCCCCTTTTAAGACACAGTTATCCAAATAAAAAATCGGAAAATCAAATCCCTGCCCATAAGGCGAAAAACGATCTAAAGTATCCATAAATTTCATATTCATTTGATCCAAGTTAACATGATCAATAATATCATAATGATATTCAAACTGCTCAGGTCCTAATCTACTCATTTTTTCTTTTAAAATAGTTTTAAATTCCTCTACATTGTCTTGATGCAATGTAAATCCGCATGCTTGAGTATGTCCCCCAAACGCATTTACAATTTTTGTTTTCCCAAAAGAGACAACTTCAGCTTGGAACAGATTCTTTGAGTATTTTTTAGAAAACTCTTGTTCAACCTGATCTATAACAGAATAAATATTAATTCTAGGAATACTTCTAGAAGACCCTCTCACATACTCGGATCCAGATTGTGAACACAAAATAATAGCGGGTCTTAAAAATCGTTCCTTCAAACGATCTGCATCGATACCTATCACACCTGAATTCCAATCTTTTCCCTCAACAATAATAACTCTATCCGAATCAATATTGACTTGAGTCTCTATCAATTTATCCATTTCGTCTTCGATTTTTGCTGTGATATATTTACGCTTTTCATTAACCGTATCCACATCTGAAGCTGTTTTCTCTGCTTGACGCTTATCAAATGCATCCTTTTTTTGTTCGGTTTCCGTATCAAAAATAGATTTAATAATACGAGAAACCTGTGCAGCCTTAGATTTATTACGCTTTCCCTTACCCAACAATAACAAATCAACCACTACAGAAGAGTCCGGTATATTTTCAGCAGGATTTCCAATTCGTCCCGGAGCATTAAGCCTTGGAATAACAGTACGTGTCAAATTTCTCGCTTTAATTTCTAAAGAATGATCCGAAGAAACATCTCTTAAAGCTTTAACACCCTCTCTTTCAGAATGTTTAAAAAAATCCACACCATACTTTACAATTAATCGATTAATAGGATCTTTCATAGACACTCTATCCGATAACGATCCTAAAGAAGAGACTATAAAACCAAATTCCTCCAAAAATGCTGGAAAATCTATCTTCAAAGCATGGTAGACATACTGCATAAATTTAAATGATACTGTCGATCCCGATACCCTACGAAATAAATCTACATCCTTATTCATATAAGGATTGATGATAGCCAAAGCATTAGGTAATTGATGTCCTAAAATATGATGGTCCGTAATAATAACATCCACTCCATTAGCATTCGCATAATCAACTGCATCCAAATCTTTTGTTCCACAATCGGTAGTAATAATCAAAGTAGATCCAGACTGTTTAGCCTCATCAATAATCCGCACCTGTAAACCATGCCCTTCAACCGGTCTAACAGGAAACAGATAATGGGTCTTAATCCCTAACTGTCTTAATCCTGCAACTAAAATAGAGGTACCTGAAATTCCATCTGCATCCGGATCTCCATTAATAAAGATCGTCTCATTATTTTTTTGCGCCAGCCGAATACGCTGTGCAGCCTTTTCAAGATGCATAGGGTCGGATAATCCATCCAATATGCTTAATAAATTTATATCAGGACTTGCGATTTTATTAATATCTTCCAGTTGTGAAGAACCCACGTTATGGCATAACAATTTAGCTATAGGAACAGGAATACCAAACATTTTAGAAATACGACTTACATCATCTTCATCAAATTCAGCAAAAGACCACCGTTGATTTTGGTAATCCGAAAACAAATTTATATCATTCATCACACAATAATACACGTCTTTTCATAAAATTACACTTTTTTAAAAATCATAAAAAACAAAATCGAAGACTTTAGAAAAAAAGAGTTAAGATGTAGAATATAAAAAATGTTGTGCCGAAGTGGCGGAATTGGTAGACGCGTTGGTTTCAAAAACCAATGAACTTCACGTTCGTGCCGGTTCGATTCCGGCCTTCGGTACCATCTATAAAATATAAACATATAAAAACATGAAACATTTCTACATCAGAATCTTTAGCTTTATAGCTCCATATTGGAAAAGTCTAGCCTTTACCATCTGCATCTCCTTATTATTTGCCACCACCAATGTCTATTTCATCCCGTTGGTAAGAGATATCGGAAAAGAAATGTCTCGAAAACATGAACTATATTTTTCCATGCAAATGGTGAATGCTTCAATTTTATGGATACTAAGGGTTATAACTCAATACACGCAAACATATATGACACAAAAACTAAGCTATCGTGTTATGTACGACATACAAGAAACCGTCTATGCAAAAGTCCACCTTTTTTCACAACACTTTTACGGAAAATGGAAACTAGGAGAAATCTATACACGAATATTAAGCGATTCATCCAGAGTAAAAGATGCTATTGTGCAAACATTCGCCCAACTTGTACCACAAACCCTTACATTAATAGCAGTTCCAATCTACTTATTCACAATCAGTCCGACACTAACACTATTTACGCTAATAGCAGTCCCTATCTTTGTCATTACAACAACTTATTTCACAGAATTATTAAAACGTCTAGCTGAACAAATTCAAAAGAAATCCGCAAACATAACCCATATTATACAGGAATCGATTATTAACATGAAATTAGTACAGGCCTATGTTATGGAAAACACCAGCATAAATCGTCTTAAGCAAAATAATTTAAAAAATTACAAGTTTCAAATGAAAGCTACTCGATTACTAGAGACAAAAAAAGCAATAGAGCTATTATTTCAAGGTGTTATTTTGATTTCCATCCTTTTTATTGGGGGAAAAGCTGTAACCACAGATAATCTCACAGGCCCCGAGCTTCTTTCATTCTTCACTGGATGTGCCTTACTCATTGATCCTATAATTGCAATTTCAGCAAGTTACACAAAAATTCAAGAAGCATTAGTCTCTGCAAAACGAATTTACGAAATCATCGACCACCCGGTCTTAATCACAAACCCTAAAAACGGAATTAAAACACCTATCCAAGGAAAAGTAGAACTAAAAAACTGCTTTTTTTCTTACACAAAAAAAGATGGAAATGTTTTAAAAGACATTTCAATCTCAGCAAATCCGGGAGAAGTAATAGCCCTTGTTGGCTTATCTGGAGCAGGAAAAAGCACATTAACCAATCTCATTCCTCGCTTTTTCGATTTAAATGAAGGTAGTCTTTTAATCGATAATCAGCCCATCAAAAAATTTGACCTCCATTTCCTCAGAAGCAATATCGGCATTGTCTTGCAAGATGATATCCTTTTTAGCGGCTCCATTCTTGAAAATATAAAATTCGGAACAAAAGATGCACGTGAAGAAGACATCATTAATGCCGCAAAAGTAGCCAACGCATGGTCATTTATAGAAAAATTCCCCGACAAACTATTTACAAACGTTGGAGATCAAGGAAAACGCTTATCTGGAGGTCAAAAACAACGGATATCGATAGCTAGAGCCATCCTTAAAAATCCAAAAATTTTAATTCTAGACGAAGCCACCTCATCCTTAGATTCAGAATCCGAACACTTAGTTAAAAACGCATTAATAAAACTTATGAAAGGAAGAACCACCTTTGTGGTCGCTCATAGACTCTCCACTATTAAACATGCCTCAAAAATCATTGTATTAGAAAATGGGGAAATCATTGAGCAAGGATCACACGAAGATCTTATCAAAAAAGATGGGAAATATAATTCTTTATATCAACTACAACTTCGATAAGAACTGTGATAACAGCATTATTAATAGTACATAATCAAGAGCATTTATTAAAACAACATCTATCCACTCTATCTATCCATATTCAACAAAACAAAGGATCTATTATGGTCATAGACAATAACAGTTCAGATAACACACAGGAATACCTAAATACACACTTTCCAAACATTCATTACATGAAAAACACCCTAGAAGAAAAAACATCTGAAACATTCAACAAATGCCTCCCTTTTATCCACACTCCTTACATAATGTTATGTGACCCCCACTTACAGTGTATAGAATTAAATATTAAAAGGCTCATAACACAGTGCATCAAAGAAAAACTATTTTTACTTACTCTCCCTATTTCAACATTCAACAAAAACCTTCACACCTATATTAGCCGACAATTAAAATTCAAAAACGCAACACTAAAAATAAAAAAAACATCTTCTCCACAAAAACAAAACTGCATCATTTCAGATGCTATGATTTTAAGAACAAAGGATCTAATACTTCAAAATGGATTAAAATCTCAGTATAAAAGTTTTTCATTTTCCTTATTTGACTTTAGTATTTCATGCCTAAAAAAAGGGTTAAAACAAAATTATTCAACTATAGACATAATACGTAACAAAGCTACCCCTAACTCACTCCCATACAAAGAAAGCAAAAAGGACTACCTACACGATAGTGTTTTATTTCAATATTTACAGTGTCACTCATATAAATATAAAATAAGTCGCTTCATAATAAATATTGCAAATTGTTTAACATTCAAACCCAAAAAATGCTTTGCTACAATCGAAGCCTGGTTACAGTATCTCTTTATATTCAAAAAAAACAAGTCAAACTGGTTCATTTTAAAAGACACAGATATACTGTAAATAAAGAAGCCGCCACTATGGAAAACTATTTAAACACTTTAAGAACATTAGACACCTCAACTCTAATATCTGATCAGATTTCATTGAACAATGCTTAATCTTACAAACATCAGCACATGCACTGTTGTTTCAGTTAAAGAATTAACAAAAGAAAAGCAACACAAAATCCAAAAATCATGGATGCATTATTTTCCAAATCTCTCATTTCAATTTACCCAAAACCTTCATATCAAAAACAATGATTCCCACCTCTACATATACTTACAATGCCTCCCTATTAGCCTCTATAACAGAAAAAAATCTCTAATCATCTCTCATAGTATCCCTATTCGCCATAAATGGCGCACAGCCTACGTAAAGACACAGTCAACATCTCTTTCTGAAGCAACGGAAGCCCTTTTGCAATGGATTCATGAAAAACCTACTGAACCTATACAAGAAAAAAAACCTATCCTCTTATCTACTCACATTGAATTTTGGAAAGAAGAAAAGGCCTCACTCGAAATTCTGCCGTTAACCCTATCTACATTTAAAAAAAACAGGTTTAAATCATCTCTATTCATCGACATTCTACATCTTCACCCTCTCAAAAAAGCATTCTTTATTATACTTTCAATCATCCTCAATACACTATCTAGATCTAGAAAAATTTTGTGCTGCAATTCAACCTATGAATTCGAGTTCAAATTAGCTCAACTCTAATGACCTTTAAGCCTAAAATAATACACTGTAATCCACTAAAGCAAATGTAGCATACTTTTTCATTCATTCCAGATATGATACCCTCATTATCCATGACAATCATCTTATTTGGCGCATCTGGAATGTTGGGAAGCGACATTGAAAAATATCTCACAAAAAAAAATATCTCCATCATATCTTTAGATTCAACTTCTTGTGACATCACAGACAAAAACAAGGTCCTCAGCATTATTGCCGAATACCCAAAGAGTTCCATCGTAATCAACTGTGCCGCATATACAAACGTAGACAAAGCAGAAACAGACAAAAAACAAGCGAAGCGCATTAATACTATTGGTGCTCAACATATAGCAGAAGCCTGTAAGCTCCATCATAAAACCCTCATCCATTTTTCAACAGACTATGTTTTCAATGGAAACAAAACAGATCCCTATATCGAATCAGATCCCCCCTCACCCATTAGCCACTACGGACATACAAAATATGAAGCAGAACAAGTGATTCAATCCATTTGCACAAAATATTACATCATCAGAGTTCAATGGCTTTACGGAAAAAATGGCCAACATTTTATTAAATCAATGAAAAGATTATTCAAGCAACACGAAAGTTTACGCATCGTCAACGATCAATGGGGATCTCCTACTTCAACAGCATCTCTAGCTCAGTATATTCATACATTTATCACAAAAAAACCCTCATATGGTGTATATCATTGTAGAAATGACGGATACACAACATGGTACGACTTCGCAGTCTTTTTAGCTCAACAATTTCAGTACAAAGGAAGCATTACTCCCATTCCTTCTACTCAGTTTCCTAGACCTGCAAAGCGTCCCTTAAATGGGAGGTTAAACATCGATAAAATTACCCAGACACTTCAAATAAAACCTATTCCCTGGAAAGAAGCCGTTTTACGCTACATTAATTCTGCAAAATAATTTATACTAAACCCATAAAAAACGGAGAAACGACATGAATACACTAGTACTGGGATCAGATCACGGAGGGTTTAAACTAAAAGAATCCATAAAATCACATTTACAATCATTAAACATCCCCTTTATAGACACCGGTACTTTTTCAGAAGACTCGATAGATTATCCTGACATTGTAGATACTGTTGTCAATCACATCCAACAAAAAGAGGCATCCCAAGGCATTTTATGTTGCGGCACAGGCATTGGGGTATCTATACGAGCAAATCGCACAAAAGGCATTCGAGCAGCTGTCGTTCATAGCGATTTCACAGCACAAATGGCCAAAGAACATAACAATGCCAATATTATTTGTATCGGTGCACGAACCACATCAGAAAAAGATGCCAAAGGTTTTATTGATACCTGGTTAAACACAAACTTTGAAGGCGGGAGACACTCAAGACGAGTTGAAAAATTAGACTCCTAAAAACTTACTTTGGAGCAACAAACTTATACCCAGGTCGAATAATACGCTTTCCAGACAGCAGCTCCTCTAAACGATGAGCACACCATCCACAGGCTCTAGCCATAGCAAAAAGAGGTGTATAAATTTCCTGAGGAATACCTAAACAATCATAAACAAACCCTGAGTAAAAATCGACATTAGGAGAAATAACTTTATCTGATCCTTTTACCTCTTGAAAAACCTGTGGAGCCACATCTGCTATCATTGTATATAAATTATACTCTCTTTCTCTATCCACATCACAGGCTATTCGATACACTAACTCTTTTATGATAACAGCTCTGGGATCAGATTTAGTATAAACCGCATGGCCCAAACCATACAATTTTCCTGACTTATCTCCAGCTTCTTTTAAAACAAGTTTCTTTAAATACTGTTTTACTTCAGAAACATCCGCCCAATCAGACACATTCCCTTTAATATCTGCCATCATCTCCATAACCTTCTTATTGGCAGCTCCATGAAGAGGGCCTTTTAAACTAGCTACGGCTGCCGCCAAAGTAGAATAAATATCCGAACCAGAAGAAGACACCACGTAAGACGTAAATGTAGAATTATTACCCCCACCATGCTCCGCATGCAAAACAAGAGATAAATCCACAATACGGCGTTCAAATGATGACACCGCCTTTCCTTCATAAAGCACATGTAGAAAGGCCTCCGCCTGTGACATTTCAATAGACGGTTTAACATATTTTGCAGATGACTTAAATCCAACAAAATAACTATACGCAACAATCATAGGAAGCTTAGCAATAATCCTCACACCTTTTAATAAATTTTCTACAGGATCAACGCTATCAGGTGTTTCATCATACGCATATAAAGCCGAAATCCCTAACTGTAATTTATTCATAATATTGTTAGATTTAATACCTTGAATAACATGATTCAACACAGGTTCAGGTAAATTTCGATGTTGAGCCATATAAGATCTAAACCACTTCTCTTCTTCTTCAGAGGGCCAACGTCCTACCAATAATAAAAAACAAACTTTTTCAAAAAAATGGGTATCTGTCTCATCATATTGTGCGACAACGTCTGCCAAAGACTGCCCTCTATACTTTAAAACTCCCTCAACCGGAAGCAAGCCTTGATCCGTTTTTTTAGACCCAACTACAGAAGAAATATAAGTTAACCCTGCCAATACCCCCGAACCATCCGCATTACGAAGACCTCGTTTGACATCAAATTCTGAATAATAATCAGCGGAAATTGTATTATTAGAAACAATATCCTTCCTTAAATTCCTCAATTGTTCTTCTGTCATTAAACCCCTTCTTTTTATATGTTTGAAATGTAGTTAAATTATACCAACAAGATGATATAATCACAAATTCTGTTACATTTCATTCATAAAAATAGTCATAAAATTATATTTATGATAAAATACTTCCCCTAAAAAATGAACTTTAAACATCCATTGATACTCTTTGTCACTATACTTGCTCTTATTTCGTATATTGGAATACAACCCATCAGCTATACTACGACTCTGTCTTCCACGCCATCAAACTGCCCTTGTCACCAAGAAACTTGTTGTACTTCACTTGAAAGTGGATGCTGCTGTGCAAAAGAACAAAACTCATCCCCCCCCTCTTCAGAAACAATAATCACAAGCATCCCTTGTTCAGACTCCGGACCTCTCAAAACACTCTCTTCCTTATTTTCTAACCTATTCTTCACCTCCCCAACATCTTACAGTACTTTTTTTTCGTATAATAAAAACGCTGCCTTTCTAAATTCTCCCAACGTTTTTTTTCTTATAGAAGACTTAAGTCGCCCTCCTAAACATATCTCTTAATCATCATTCAATATTAAAAATTAAGAGGTATATTATGAAAAAAATATTAACTACAGCACTAGTCGTGCTGGCATGTATCGTTCATATTGAAGCAGATACGCAATATAAAAAACGAGCTGATTTTCATGCTCCGATAAACATCATGGGAGATCATACTCATAGCAAAAAAGAAATTATGACATCCTATCGTTTTATGAGCATGTTTATGCATGGAAACAGAGAAGGGCAAAGTCAAAAAACAGTATCCGATATTCACAACGCTGGCTTTATGAAAGCTCCTGTCGATATGACCATGAACATGCATATGCTGGGAGTTATGTATGCTCCGTCAAACAGTCTAACACTCATGTCCATGATTCATGTTAAGAAAAACACAATGAATATAGACAAAAAGATGATGGGAAAAATTACACGAGAATCCAAGTCTACAAGCGGGTTTGGAGATATTGGAATTTCTGCTTTATATGATATTAAAAATACAAAGCATTACTCTATCATTGGAAAAGCCGGGCTTTCTCTTCCTGTAGGATCCATCAACGAAAAAGATGGAGGAACAACACGACTTCCGTATGCTATGCAATTAGGTTCTGGAACTTTAGATATTCCATTATCTATTACATACACACGATTTTACGCTACATTTTCATCCGGGGTTCAAGCAAACTCTATACTTAGAACAGGAAGAAATGCCCACCGTTATAGACTTGGAAATCACTACAACATCACAGCATGGATAGCCAAAAACCTTCGGAAAAACTTAAGCCTTTCTGCTCGCATCCACGCATCTATTTCTGACGATATAGAAGGATCAGATTCTGATATCAACACCATGATTGCAATGTCCCCAACCGCATCCACAAACACTGGAAGAAAAACAACAGACTGCAGCGTTGGATTCAACTATATCTTCAAAACAGGTACACGTATCGCCTCAGAATTAACAATTCCTTTAATTAGACAAGTAGATGGGTATCAACTTGAAACAGATTGGCAAAGCACTTTAGGAGTACAACACGCTTTTTAAAAACATAATCTCCTTAAGTTGTGAATCAAGAGGGCAGATTTTTCTGCCCTCTTACATTCAAAAAAAGAATTTAATCTTTTTTATCCAAAAAAAAACCTGTAGACTACTCTCATGAAAAATCAACGACCCTCTACCCCTTCTGAATGGCTATCCCTACTAACTAGCTGTGCAGATGAAGCAGACTCTATCTCAACACATTACTTTAACAAACAAGACTTAACTGTCATTGAAAAAGAAGATAAAAGCCCTGTTACCCAAGCCGATCAAGAAATCGAACAGTGTATTCGAACATATATTCTTGATAAATTCCCAGAAGTAGGGGTGATTGGAGAAGAATTTGAATCCTGCGATATCTCGACACCTATAAAACTCATTATCGACCCCATCGATGGCACCTCCAATTTCATTCGAAAAATTCCTATTTATGGAACACTATTAGCCATTGAAGTAAACAAAGAAATTATTGCAGGCCTTGTTTCTAATGGAACAACAAAAGAACGATGGGATGCAGCTCTCAAACAAGGTGCTCGCTACAACAATGAGCCCATCAACGTATCATCTGTTGATAACATTAAAGAGTCTCAAGCTTTTTTTGGCAGTTTATTTGGAAGAGAAGCACGTGGCAATTCTCAACAACTCATTTCATTATTAAGCCACACCAAAAGACAACGTGGCATTGGCGATTTTTTAATTCATACATGGGTGGCCTCTGGTTATGGAGAGTTTGGAATAGACTTCAATCTGCAACCTTGGGACATCGCGCCTCTTGGCATAATCGTATCAGAAGCAGGAGGAACCGTAACTCAAGTAGATGGCTCGCCCTTTTCTATTTATAATGGATCCATCCTATCCAGTAACGGCCTCTTTCACGACAACATCGTCCAGCTTTATAAGTACTAATTCCGCAACAATATATTGATTGAACCTTTTTTTTTCCATAAGCAACAGGTACACTATCACCCATGTCTAGAGTAACGTTTTATAGAAAATATCGTTCACAATCCTTTAATGAAATGGTTGGCCAAGAACATATTGTCCAAACCTTAAGTAACGCTATTACAAATAAGCGCCTCTCACATGCCTATATTTTTTCAGGTCCAAGAGGTACTGGAAAAACAAGCTCTGCCAGAATATTTGCAAAAGCCGTCAACACCTTTGAAGTAGAACAACAAATGGATAAATTAGATTCGTCATTATGCCAACGAATAACCGATGGACACTGCGTCGACATTGTTGAAATCGATGCAGCTTCAAACACAGGCGTAGATAACATCCGAGATTTAAATGAAAAAGTTAATTTCACCCCAGTAGAGTGCCATTACAAGTTTTATATTATCGACGAAGTCCATATGTTAAGCACCGGAGCCTTTAACGCTCTTTTAAAAACCTTAGAAGAACCTCCTTCACATACTATTTTTATACTTGCAACAACAGAACCTCACAAAATCCCCCCCACCATACACTCCCGATGCCAACATCTACGATTTAGAAATCTAAGCGATAAAGAAATCATTTCTCAACTCCAGTTCATTTGCAAATCAGAAGATATTACCCTTTCAGAAAACGGAGCTGCTATTTTAGCTCGAAACGCATCAGGCTGTATGAGAGATGCCTTATCCCTTTTGGATCAGATCTATTCGTTTAAAGGAAAAAACATCTTAGATGAAGACATTGTAAGTATTTTAGGAACCTGTGAGATCTCATCATTACATACCATAATTGAAGCCATATTTACAAAAAATCCCGATAACCTTCTAAAGCAATTAAGTGAAACATTAAGCTCTGGGGCAAATCCTCTCCAACTTATTCAAGAACTCATTTATCTGACAGAACAAGTCGTAGCTCATCAATCAAACTGTCAGCATTTCATTCACTACAATCACGACACCATACAAACATTGGCATCCTTATCAAATTTAAAACAAAGTATCTCTTTACTCTCAACATTAGCACAAATTGAATCAGACACTCGTTGGATGTCAAACCCATCATTACTCTTAAAAATTCGACTCATGCAAGATATTCAAGCTATAGAACATTCCACTCCTACCCAAGAAAAACCATCTCCCACTCCCCAAAAAGCTATATCAAAACAAGTCCCCCCTACTTTAGAACCCAAAAAAACACCTCCTCCATCTCCCGAAATAAAAAAACCCTCTCTTCAGACAGCTCCTACAGACAAACAACAAACACCCTTTGAAGCTCCGAAAGCAAACATAGAAACACCTAATAACGCTTCCAGCACTATTCACATCATTCAAACAAAGTGGACATCATTCCTAGATACAGTCAAAGAAAAAAAGCCAGGTCTATTTACCATACTAAGACAATCTCAAGCACAAGAACTCCAAAACAACACCTTATCCATTAAACTTCATCAACCTATTCAGTTCTTTGTAGAAAAATTACATGAAAAATCATATCAAAGAGAATTAGAAACATTATTATATGAAACATTCAAAACATCTCTTAAATTTTCCATCGAAAACATGAATCAAAATGCTCAAGATATTGACAAAAAATCTCAATCCGAAGAAACAGAACCTCAAGAAACCTCTACAGTTGAAACAACGTCCAAAACACCCTCTGAAGAACCCATCAATAAAATTGTATCGTTCTTTGAAGGTAAAGTTCTATAACAACTCGAAACCTTCAGAAAGATATAAATATTGTGTAAACTAGAACTATAATTAATTAAGGAGAAAATAAATGTTCGAAAAAATGAAAGACATGGGGAACCTCATGAAGAAAGCTAAAGAAATGAAAAGTGAAATGAAAAGAATCCAGAATGAGCTAAAACACCTCCAAATTTCAGCCGTAGATAAAACTGGACTCGTCAAAGTTACCTTAACAGGTGAATTAGAATGTATAGATATTTCAATAGATCCATCATTAAAAACTCCCGAAAACAATGAAAAGTGCAAAAAAGCCATTATGCAAGCA
Source organism: Candidatus Marinamargulisbacteria bacterium SCGC AG-343-D04 (assembly GCA_003265885.1). Lineage (GTDB taxonomy): Bacteria > Margulisbacteria > Marinamargulisbacteria > AG-343-D04. The sequence goes on along the minus strand of QFBQ01000005.1, from coordinate 35,772 downwards.
TTCAACGAAGCCTCTAAAAAAGCAAAAGATACTGCATCTTCAAAATTATCTGTAGTATCCCAAGGTTTAAACATACCAGGATTAGGAGGGTGAACCCTCTCGATCCATTAATACAAGAACTAAAAAAATGGCCAGGCATTGGAGAGAAATCTGCCCAACGCTTGGCCTTTTTTTTGCTTAGTTTAAAACAAAATGACGTCACAAAAATGGCCCATACTATGGTAGACACTCGTGATTCAATAAAATACTGTAAAGACTGTTTCAATATATCCCTTCATGATCAATGCCATATCTGCAGCTCTACAAAAAGAGATCGAGCATCACTATGCATTGTAGCCGAACCCAAAGATATTTTTGCTATTGAAAAAACACACGCCTATACAGGTATTTACCATGTATTAGGCGGTTTAATATCTCCATTAGACGGTGTGCACCCCGAATCATTACGGATTAAAGAACTCATACAACGTATTCAAAACAACACCTTTCACGAAGTATTATTTGCTATCAACCCCTCCATAGAAGGAGATTCAACGTCTTTATATTTAACATCATTATTAGAACCTTTCAAACTCAATATAACAAAATTAGCCTATGGCCTCCCTATGGGGTCTGATATCGACTATGCAGACGAAATCACATTAACAAAAGCTATTTCAGCACGAAGAGAGATAACCAACAGCATCCCTATTATGCCGTAATTGATTCCTGTTTCACAAAATAATCATTACAAGGAATCCTTTTAATTTGAAGTAAAAATTTGGTATAATAAACTATATGACCACCTCTAAAACGATAAACAAGAAAAAATGTGCTCAACTATTAAGTCACTATATGGATTGGACACAAAAAGAATCTATAGAGTTTATCGAAAAATCCTTTAATTGGATCAAAAAAGAAATGTTAAATGGACATCAAGTCCTCTTTCCAGGATTTGGATCCTTCAAAATAAACAAACGAAAAGCACGACGACTGATCCATCCCACAACAAAAAAACCCATGATCATCAGCGAGCGTATGGCGCCTCAATTTACCGGATCTCCAAAACTCATCAAACAAATAAATCAAAAGGTGCTCATATGAATCCCTCTATTATTGGACGGGTTGATGATTTAAAGCTTCTTTTAGATCTTATGCCTAAACGATTAAGCAGCTATCTAATGGGCCTACCTAACCTAACATCATTAGAAGAAATAGTGCTAGATCTAGGGTATTGTCCTGAAGTTCGGTTTTCCCACACCGTCTATAGATTAAAAGAGTTAGGCGAATTCACAATAGAAGATATCAAAGGTGTCACAGAGAGAATCGGGCATTTCAACACTGATAACCGAGCTGGAATTGAACGAACCCTGCATAGAATTTCTGCCATTCGTAACAGATCCGGAAATATCATTGGCTTAACATGTCGGATTGGAAGAGCTGTTGAAGGTACCGTCGATATTATCCAAGACATTGTTGAAAGTGGTCAAAATTGCCTATTTCTAGGCCCTCCTGGAATAGGAAAAACAACCCTTCTTAGAGAAGTAGCTCGCATACTATCTTCTGTATCACAGAAAAGAGTCATTGTTGTAGACACCTCAAATGAGATTGCTGGAGATGGAGATATTCCTCATCCAGGAATAGGCTTTGCAAGACGGATGCAAGTCCCCTCTCCTGACAAGCAACACTCTATCATGATTGAAGCAGTCGAAAACCATATGCCCGAAGTGGTTATTGTAGATGAAATAGGCACCGAAGAAGAAACAAAGGCATCACGGACAATAGCCGAAAGAGGCGTCCAGCTTGTCGCAACTGCTCACGGATATTGTATAGAAAATTTAATTAAAAACCCCACACTTTCAGATTTAATTGGCGGATTTCAAAGTGTCATTCTCGGAGACGAAGAAGCAAAATTCCGAGGAACAAACAAAACAGTCATAGAAAGAAAAGGTCTTCCTACATTCGATGTCGTCATAGAAATAAGGGCTCGTAATGTGTTTGCTATATACAATCCTATTGCAAATTTTATTGACTGTTTTTTACAAAAAGATCCTCTTGATCCTGAAATTCGACAACGACAACAAGATGGCGAAGTCACCATTAAACCTGCTAAAGAAACTAAAAGCAAAAAAGATGATGACAATAAAGATGATGAGACCATAAAGGTATTTCCTTTTGGCATCAATATTAATCGATTAAAAGTCTCTGTTGAATCACTTCAAGCACCTCTAAAAATTGTAAATGAAATTAACGATGCGGATATTTTATTAACCACAAAATCAAAAACAGGTCCTAAATCAAAAGTAGCTCAACTCACAAAAACACATAAAACACCTGTACACGTTATTTCTTCGCAAGAAAATAACGATATAACCAAATTTATTAGATCACTTTTCAAATTGAGAACATCCGACGAACTTGTTGAAGAAGAGTCCTTAAAAGAAGCTCAAATAACCTGTAAAAAAGTTCTAAACGAAAGCAGATTCGTTGAGTTAGCTCCTCGACCAGGTTATTTAAGACGTTTACAGCATGAAGTAGCACACGAGTTTGGTCTAAACTCCATGAGTGTTGGGGAAGACCCAAATAGAAGACTTCGTATCTATCCTAGAGTATAATAGTTTCTATGTTTATTACATTTGAAGGTATTGAAGGTTCTGGAAAATCTACACAACTTAAAAAGTGCGAAGAATTTCTAACTAAAAAAGGTTACCCTATCCTTGTCACTAAAGAACCCGGCGGAACAGATTTAGGAAAAACCATTCGAAATTGGCTCCTAAATCCAGAAACAACCTTTCATCATCGCTACTCAGAGCTTTTATTATTCATTGCAGATCGCTGTGAACATGTAGAAAGCATCATCAAGCCAGCCTTAAGCGAAAAAAAAATAGTTTTATGTGACCGATTCAAAGATTCAACTCTAGCCTATCAATATGCCGGAAGACAAGGTGATAAAACATTAATCTATAGCTTAAACAATTTAGTTACCATAGATCCAGACATCACACTTCTTTTTGATTGCAGAATTGAAACAGGTTTAAGTAGAGCAAAAGCGCGCGCAAAACTTGACCGTTTTGAAGATGAAAACACAGCCTTTCATCAACGCATTCAAGACATGTACCATACATTAGCAAAGAAACATTCAGATAGATTTAACATCATTAGTACCGAAGACTCCATTGACAACGTATTCAACAAAACCATATCATTGCTAGAAGAAGCGTTACACAAAAAAGGGTATCATGAATCATAACATCGTCATTAATGGATCAAAGGGAAAAATGGGACAAGCTGCAAAAGAGGCCATCCAAAACGACCCCACATTAACTCTGTCAGGCTGCGCAGACAAAGACGACAACTTAGAAAAAGTCATTCAAGAATCCAATACAGACATCGTTGTCGATCTTACTCATCCGTCATGTGTCTATGATAATATAAACATTATTTTAAATAATAACTGTCATGCCGTAGTGGGAACCACTGGCTTAACTGATGATCAGTATTCAGAACTAGAGAAAATAGCTCAAAAAAATAACAAAGCACTGATTATTTGTCCTAATTTTGCAATTAGCGCCATCCTAATGATGCACTTCGCCAAAAAAGCAGCTTCATTTATGGACCGATGCGAAATCATCGAATACCATCACGATAAAAAAGCCGATGCTCCATCAGGAACAGCATTAAAAACAGCACAACTCATTCATGAGGAAGCCCCAACAATAAACAATCCCCCGCTAAACGAAGACGAATTACGCTCTGGAGCACGAGGCGCAACAGAAAAAAACATTCCAATCCATGCCATACGTATTCCTGGAGTAGTCGCTAATCAAGAAGTTATTTTTGGTACGCAAGGGCAATCCCTAAGCATAAGACATGACACAATCTCTAGAGAAGCCTTTATGCCAGGCTTATTATTAGCCATTAAAGCCTGCACATCTCGTCCTGGACTTACCTACGGATTAGAAAACATACTTAAACTTGAATAAACAGAAATTCTATCCCTACAACGAAATATTTGATATAATCCCTGCACAGTAAATAAAGGAGTATATTCGTGAGTAAAAAATATAATGTTGCAATTGTCGGGGCTACAGGTGTTGTAGGAAAAGAAATTATAAATATTCTTGAACAAAGAAATTTTCCAATTCAATCATTAACATTATTAGCATCAAAAAGATCCGCTGGACAAGTTATTTCTTTTAATGAGAAAGCTGTAAAAGTAAAGGTATTAGAGGAAAACTCCTTCAAGGATATTGATTTTGCTTTATTCTCCGCAGGTTCATCCATTTCAGAAAAATTTGCCCCAATTGCAGCAAAGTCAGGTGCTATTGCCATTGATAACACGTCTTTTTTTAGAATGCAGGATGATATTCCCTTAATTGTTCCTGAAGTTAATGGTCATGCCATTAAGAACCATAAAGGAATTATTGCAAACCCAAACTGTTCTACAGCTCAATTGGTCATGGCCTTAAAACCTATACACGATGCAGCAACTATCAAACGACTTGTTATTTCAACCTATCAATCTGTTTCTGGTGCCGGTAAAGACGCTATCTTAGAATTAGAGAACCACTCACGATATTTATTAAAAGGAGAAGATTCAGAACCTAAAGAATTTGTAAAACCGATTCCATTCAATGTCATTCCTCAAATTGATAACTTTGTAGACAATGGTTACACCAAAGAAGAAATGAAAATGATTAATGAAACCAATAAAATTTTAGAATCAGAGATAAATATAACCGCAACTGCAGTACGAGTCCCTGTCTTTATTTCACATTGCGAATCTGTTAATATCCAAACAGAAAAAGAACTCTCCACAAAAAAAGTCCGAGACATTTTGTCCACTTTTCCTGGAGTCACAGTATTAGATGACCCTCAAAAAAGCACATTTCCCACGGCACGAGACAGTTCAGGAAAAGATGATGTCTATGTAGGCAGAATTAGAAAAGATATTTCTCAAAAAAACAGCATAGACTGTTGGATTGTAGCAGATAATCTTCGCAAAGGGGCCGCATTAAATGCAGTACAAATTGCAGAATATATGATTGCCAATCCATCAAAATGAGACATGAGAAAACCATAGACGAACTCTCTCAGCATTACAACCGCAATATTTCACATTATGGCCCAACCATACACTCTCTTCAGTGGATTAACAGGGAGTCTCAACATATTCGCTTCGATATTTTAATGCAATCACTTCCCGCACACTACCAAACACTCTGTGATGTCGGATGTGGGTTGGGGGATCTATATCACTACATCAAAAACAAAAAAATACCTATAAAATATAGGGGCATAGATATAAGTTCAAAAATGATTATATCTGCACAAAACGCTTACCCCGACGGACATTTTTCATGTCTAGATCTTGATATCATATCTAAAAACAATACATTTGATTGCCTCATAGCCTCTGGTGTCTTTAACATACGACTAAAAAATCACGATGAAAGCGTATTTACAACCATTCATAAAATGATAGAGTGTGCTCGTTTCGAAGTAAGGTTCAATATGCTGTCACATAAAGTAAAAAAGAGAGACCAGAGCACGCCATTTGTGTATAGAAATCCAGAATCAATCAAAAATCACTTCGAAAAACATGTCAAAAAAGTGACTATCATAGAAAATTATCTACCAAACGACTTCACATGTATCCTCGTAAAATAAAGCCCCATTATTTTTTATTTGAACATGATTTTCATATCGTATATAATTAAAGTAGTTTCGTATTGCTTTACATGACTTGGAGGAAAAAATGATTACAGAATTTTCAGTAGATATAGAAGAGAAACACTCCATACCCACAATAAATGTCCATGGTGAAATTGATATTTATACATGTGGAGACCTAAGAAAAGCATTTTCTAAAACAACTGAAAAGGAAACAGCTAGTTTTATTCTTAATTTAACACATATTCAATACATAGATTCCACTGGACTAGGAACCATTGCCCATGCCGCACAAGAGATTCAACAAAAAAATGGTCATGTCTATGTTATTTGCACTAAACCACAGATTAACAAAATATTTGAAGTATCAGGATTACTAACAAAAAATATCTCCTTATTTGAAAACGAAGAACAAGCAATAGAAAAAATTGGAGATCAACAATGATTAAAAAAAATGAAGTTCTATTAACTATTCCTTGCCTACCTGAATATGTAGGAGTTGCTCGTTTAGCAGTGTCAGGAGTTGCGTCACGAATGAATTTTAGTATCGATGAAATTGAAGATATCAAAGTATCCATTTCTGAAGCCTGCACCAATGTTATTCAACATGCCTATGAACACACCCCAACAGAAAACGAAATCATTGATATCAAAATAAGTATCACTAATGATAACTTAGATATAGTTGTAAAAGACTATGGTATGGGATTTGATATTTCCGTATTAGGGTCCCCAGAACAAAAAGAAAAATCAAAAGAAAAACTCGGTTTAGGGCTAGGTCTAACATTTATTGAAAATCTGATGGACAACACCAACTTTCAATCTGAAATTGGTAAAGGGACTACCATTCAAATGGCAAAAACATCCCCTTCACTATCACATTAATTTACTCCCATTATGTTTAGATTATTATTTACACTCATCCCCATACTCGTCGGAGTATATGTATTTTATGAAGTAAATAAATCGAAGGCTATATATAAATCCATCGTCATTGCATCCCTTGTAGCCTTCTTTTTCCCTATTGGACCCATGATATACCTTGCCATAAGACCTAAGCTTCTTCAAAGCAACCCAAAAAATAGATCATTTTGCCCAAAATGTGGATATACTAGCAAGAAAAAAATATCCACCTGTCCAAAATGCCGTAACACATTAGAAATGTAATGTCTGTACCATGCAAAGAAGCATCTCTATATATTCATATTCCGTTTTGCAGTGTTTTATGCCCCTTTTGTGATTTTTACAAAGTAGGAGTAGACTCCGAACTAGAACAACACTTCATCGATGCTTGTTGCAAAGAAATACGCCTATACAAAAAAAATCCCCCTATAAAAATCCCCACTATATTTTTAGGAGGAGGAACCCCTTCTATTCTTAAGAAAAAGCATCTTCAACTCCTATTCGAGACCATTCATGACACATTTGATACCTCTGCATTAAAAGAATGTAGCATAGAAGCCAACCCTGAAGATATATCAGAGGATTATTTAAAAACATTACAAGAACTTGGATTCACACGCCTAAGCCTAGGAGTACAATCTTTTAATGAAAAAGAGTGCCATTTTTTAGGACGAGGACATGATGTAAACACCAGTATCCATGCACTAAATTTAATCAAAACATTTCCTTTTACCCTCAGCATAGATCTAATGTACGGACTTCCAAACAGCAACTGGACTTCTATTGAGCATTCCCTTAAACAAGCTTTAGAATTCTCCCCTCAACATCTATCCACCTATTGTCTTAGCATTGAACCCAACACCGTATTTTTTAAGAAAAAAATAAAATCAGCCGGACAAGAAAAAGAGTACCACTTTTATAATAAGTGTATGACTTTTTTAAAAAAACAAGGCTTCACTCATTATGAAGTCTGTTCATTTGCAAAAAAGAATCATGAGTGCATCCACAACAAACGCTATTGGACATTTAAAGACTTCATAGGCATTGGCCCATCAGCACATTCCCTCATATTTCCATATAAATACAGTAATACCCCCTCATTAAAACAGTATATTAAAAACCCTACCCCCTCACTTTTTCAAAAAGAAAAGCCCCTCTTAACTCAAAAAGACCTTATCATAGAAAATATTATTGCTAACCTTAGAATGCCCAAAGGCATTAACATTCACAAATTTAATACTCGTTATTCAATATCCATTAAAGACACCTTTAAACATGCTCTAGAAGTAGCAGAAAAACAAAAATGGCTTCATATTAACGAAAAATCAATCTCAACTACAGAAAAAGGGCTTTATCTATTAGACGAGGTCTGCTTATTATTTGTATAATAAAAGATATCATGACCCGAGCATATATTTCTCTATATATTATCTTAGTAAGCGTCACTACAGTCTTTGCACAGCCAAATATTACACTAATCTCTCCCATAAACGATTACAAAAGCCCAAAAGAGTTAATTTTATTTAAAGGGAGAGTAAGCAATGCAGAAAAACTCACTATAAATGGACAATCCATTCCCCTACATAAAAACAGATTTTACATTAAAGCAAAGCTTAACCCACATCAAAAAAACACATTTACTCTAATCGCTAGCAACAAAGAGAACGAAAGCACAAGCATCACCAAACACATTGATTTTTTTCCACAATCCACGCCCAAAACCCCCCCTCTCTATTCTATTGAAGATATTATCTTCGACCCTCTTAAAAACCAATGGAAAATAAAGGGGACCGCTCACGCGCTTAAAAATCTATCCATCAATGCGACTGAAGTCCCTATTAAAAACAATGAACCCTTTCATTTTTGGATACAAAACAACAGAAAGACCACACATAGCTCTAGTATATCCATTTCCGGAATCAGCAAGACATTACATCTTTTTTCACATCAACTCGGATTATATGAAACAGAGCTCCTCCCTGAACACAAAAAAGATAACCTATCAGCCAAGATTCCCTACAAAAAATTTGAAAAAGGCATTATTAAATCCTTTTATCAAAAAAAATGGCGACAAATTCCATTATCCACTATTCAAGAAAAAATGATCACACAACTCATTAGCATTGAAGAAAATGGGCTTCAAGTAAAACATATTAATTTAATGAAATATAACAACAGTGTCATTGCCATCATCCCACTATTAAACAAAAATATAGATATCGAATCTACCAGTTACCAACTCGCGCTTATCTTACAAAACACCGTATCTAAAAGCAAATCTATCACCCTAATGTGGTACAACGCCTTCCCCTCTTTTCTTGAAATCATATACACCCCCCCCATTGAACAAAGCTTATCTAACTACTGGATCATTGATGACTTTATTACAAACAGAGATTATGCGTACGAATCCAAAACCTTAGAGATTTTTAACTCTTATAGTTTTGAAGAAAAAGTACAGTAATAAAGAAAAAATTAATTTAAGACTCTCTCTAATAGTAGTTATAACCTTTTCTATTTTTCCCATCAACATCTGCATATACTTTTTTATAAGTCCTTGTAAACATAGTTTCTCTATCCATCACTGAAAAATCAAACATAAGTCTATTATCAAACGATGCTTCCTTCTTAGACGTATCATATTCAAGATACGTATTTCGCCATGTCAAAGTAATAGGTATTCCATTTCGTTCAATCTCTTTTTTAAAAACTCCATAATAAACATCTCTATTACCTTTTTTACAATAAAATCCACTAACATGTGCGATACCATTAGAAATTTCTTTACTTGATATACGAAAAGAATATTTTGGCGAACCATTAAAAACCTCTGTTTTCTTTTTAGAAATATACTCATAATCTGGTAAAACAAAAGAAACTCTAATTGGAAGTTCAGACAACACACTATATTTAAAAGAAGGATCTAGCATAGTCAAATTATTCTTATTAAGAAAAGCTTCAAATTGACAAATCTTACTAAATCTCCCCCCTAAAAATCGTATAGATTTTAAAGCATGATACCACCCTTTACATACCTGTGAACATTTAATCAAATCATTTACTGTTAAATAACGTTGAGAAAGATAATTAAGCACATCTGAAGGCAAATTCGCAAAACCTACATGCTTATAATTAGAACAAGACAATCTTTTTTTCATACAGATTCAATATTTATAGAGTAAAATAATACAAAAAAATAAAATATAGGTCAAATAAAGTGAAAATAAACTAAAAAACATTACATAGCAAACATTCTCCCCCTTAAAAACAGGACACTTAAAAAAATAAACTAGTTCAATCTCTCAATTAAACTTTTCAACTTCAAATTTTTAGGATCCAACTCTAATGCCTTAGACTACTGCGTTACCGCCACATCTTTTAATTTCAGAGATCCAGATATGAATCTTATCGAAGTGTCGAATAGATATTAGCTATGGATTTGTGGAAAACCCTTTAGGTTAACACACAAAACCACAGCAACGACGACTATTTTTTTGGGTTAGAAAAAGAAGTTCTTCCCCCCTAAACCAAGATCTAACGTTTTTTTTCAATATAACGATAAATAGTGGATCGGCTCATATTGAGAGCAGAGGCAATTTCTGAAACAGATTGAAAGGGGTTTTCCATGACCATCTGATACGCGATTTCTTTTTTGTCCCGAGCGAGAATTTCGATACTCCTTCTTAATTGTATTATATTTCTTCTTTTCTTTATAAAAAGACTATAACTTCAAATGAATTTTCCGATATTTAAAAAATTAGAATATAATTTTACAAAATAATCATAAGATAAATTTTAGTAAAACTATATTAAAATATAGTGAAATATAATTTCATTTAGATACGATAACCTTATTAAATGAATACAACAACATCTACTTTTACAGCATCTGCAAAGACCTTACCTGTCTCAGGAGGAGAGCTCTCTCTATTTAATGAGGAAGTAAGTCAAATCATTCCTGGTTTTAGATTAAATCAAAGAGAGTTTGGTTCGGATTATATCTCTATAGACTTATCTAACACGGAGCTATCTTCTAAAAAATTATCAGAGTTTTTAGACTTATGTAATAAATATGGAATTGATAAGAAAATAAAATCTCTTGATTTAAGTTTTCTCCAACTCACCGAACTCCCAAAATCTATTGAACAGCTTACTTCATTAACTGAGCTTCATATATCTTGTAACAAACTCACCGCCCTCCCAAAATCCATTGAAAATCTTTCTGCTTTAACTGCGCTTAGAATATCTGATAACCAACTAACCTCCCTCCCAAAATGGATTGGAAATCTTACTGCGTTAACAACGCTTGTTTTATGTAATAATAAACTCACCGACCTCCCAAAATCCATAAGAAATCTAATGAAATTAGAAATCATTGCTTTACATAATAACCCTGGGGATTTAAATCAAGCCCTTCCATGGTGGTTAAAATCAACAGAATTAGCCATAGAAAAAGTAGAAAACCCACATCCAGACTTAGTTCGTGTAGGCACGGATTCATTGACCATAGGGTCAACAACATTAAGAGCTGGAGAACAACAAGAGAGGACTACCTTGTTGAGTCAAATGAAAGAAAATGTAAGAGAATGGCCTAATGTAATAATACCAAAATTTCTAGCACCTAATAGCCCAGTCTTTGGGCCTTGCTTAGGATCTATAGTATCAGCTTCCTGTTTACTTAAATTTGGTTCTCGTGAAATGGTCACTCAACAAGTGACTAAATTAGCCATTCGTGCGATTCTACGATCAGCGGAAAGAATCAAAAATCTTGAATTAGCAAGATTAGATCAAACCGGAGACGAAGTAAGAAGTACTTCAAAACAAAATGAAGGAGAATCAACAGAATTAGATGAGCAGATACCGTCTCTCTCTCTTGAAGTGTGGCGTGAAATACTTAAAACTTGGATAACCCGACAGTTTTCAAGAACTCAGACCCCATAAATCCACATAGTAAAATACCCTTCTAAACCAAGATCTAACGTTTTTTTTCAATATAACGATAAATAGTGGATCGGCTCATATTGAGAGCAGAGGCAATTTCTGAAACAGATTGAAAGGGGTTTTCCATGACCATCTGATACACGATTTCTTTTTTGTCCCGAGCATGTGTTTCGGGCCGCCCTCCGACTTTGCCTCGTTCTCTTGCTGCTGTAAGTCCAACATTCGTTCTTTCTCGAATTAACTCTCGTTCTAATTGAGAAAAGGAGCTCTTGATATGTCACTGCCAACCGTAACGGATTCATTAGACCACTTATAAAAGCTTGGTATTATCAAAGAAGTGACCGGCATCTTCAAAGAAAGCAAGTTTATCCAAAGTTTTTTTATGCTCTGCTAGAAATTGGATGATGATACCTAATTCATCAAAAGCACAATATAATAGCAAAAGAAATAAATCCTCACTTAAATCTATCTGAAAATAGAATATTTTTTGTTAAAGAATTAACTAAATTCTATTTCAATCTCTCAATAAGCCGTTTCAATTTTAAGTTTTTAGGATCCAACTCTAATGCCTTAGACCACTGCGTTGCCGCCACATCTTTTAATTTCAAATCAAAATAAATAGATCCAAGGCGTACATACAATTGAGGTAAATAAGGGTTTAACGCAATCGCTTTTTGAAGAATTGCTATAGCTTTATAATGTTCTTTTTGAGAATATAGTTCAAACGATAAATAGTAATACCTCAACACTTCCTCAGAAATATCTTGATTTATAGATAAATACATATCTCTATGTTCATTTTTAATCTCGGACACATCTTTATCTATATATCGAATATCCTCTTGTACAGAGCTTTTAAGGCGTCTCACTTCTTCTGATAAAGAATCTCTCTCTAATTGCAACTTTTCTAATTCATTTTCATAGAGTTGTTTTAAATCTTCAACATCTTCCTTCACCTTATTCGTATCTCTTATCAACGTTTTCAAAGTTTCTTTTTCTGGAGACTCAATCTTCAAAAAGTTAAATCGATGAACCGCTCCAAATGAAAAGGATCTCACTGGAGTATTACTATATTGAGGATTCCTAGAGCCTGAATTTCCAATTTCAGTCAACGCTATATAAATCGTTGTTCGATCATTTACAGGATACGTTAAGCCTGTATTAAAGTCTTTTCCATCAAACTCAGCTTCTATAAAAGCTCTATATAAAGGAATCCGAGTACCAAAGAAAAAACCATCCAGTCCTTCCATCAAAGCAAAAGACTTTTCAGCATAACGAAATCGATTTCCTCCATAGCCAACATAAAAATGAACTATTTTTGGCCGAATCGCAAAAACTATATACGGCGAAACCTGTGTATTTTGAGTAACATTTCTATCATTCCAACTAGACAATGTATCATTTGAAGTAATATTCGTTACACCTCCAGAAAGACCATAAAAAGAATCCTCGTCACCAAAGAAATTATAATGAACATGTCCTACAAAATTACTAATATTCACCCAATTAAGTCCCACCATTAATCGATTGGTTAACGCAATATTAAACTTTGTATCAAATTCATAATGTTCACTATTAAAAAAACCAGATGAAATACCAAATTCCATATCCCATTTTTCATATGATTCAACCGTCGGAATATTAATCAAATGAGTAGGTAAATTATATACAGCTCCTAATACAAGCCCCCCTCCCATCATCACAAAAAATATTACATAAAAAAACGATTTAAAAATCATCTACTCTCCTACAACGTATCCGTTTCCAATATACGCTCTACAGATGTTTGTTTTTCACTAGTACCATCAATACCTTGTTCACCTTCTCCTGCCTGATCTCCCTGTTCACTCTGTAAGATCTCAGAATCCAACAACTCTGTTCCTAAACGAGGAGGCACAACCCGCTTCAAAAACATTTTTAACGCATCATTAGATGGGTTTAACGCCAAGGCCTTTTCCCAATTCAATCTCGCTTTCTCTAAATCTCCCAATTTATAATACACAGACCCTAGCCTTGCAAAACCAATAGAAAATCTGGGAACTAACGTTGTAACAAACTGATATTCCTGAAGCGCTAACTCATAATGCTCCGAATAATATAGCTCTAACCCACGTTGCATATGCTCCAACGCAGTCTTTATCGTCTCTTTAGACTCTTCTTCTAACTCTTTTTCAACTAAATGTTCATTTAATAAAAACTGCTCAAACTCTTCTAAAAAGTCTACGGAATTAAATTCTCTAACAACATCCGTTTTGGAATCTAAAATAGCCATCTTATGCAAAATTTCGTCATATTTCTTTTCTATTCGAGCAGTTTTTTCATGCTCTTTTTTTAGAAAGTTAAATGGATTACTGGTGCGTGAAAACGCAAAACTAACATAATGAAAAAGATTTCCAAATTCCTCAAACGGACTTGGAGTAAGCAAGGTATAAAAATCTAAGTCATCACTAATCTTAAACCGAGCACCAAAGTGAACTTGCTTCCCATCCCATTCCGCAGACGTTGTTACCGTATTAAAATTATGATGAACACCAAAATAAACCATAGTAAAATCCAACATATGAAAGTCCGCGACTCCGATATGATAGTGCGCTCTCCAACGCGGAATACTCACAGAGTATACATGATACCCTCTAACAACAGGTAAACTATTTAATTCCGTTTCAGATAAATTCCAACCCAAATTACGATACCCAAAGGAGTATCCATGCCTAGTAGGACCTAAGGTCTTCTCAAAAACAAGGGCGCTAAAGCCAAACAAATGATCAAAATCATTCGACACTCTCCACTGCGTTTCCAAACGATCTGATAGCCCCACCTTTAAAAAGAAGTTTCCTTGATTTTGCTTAAGTTGATTATCCAACTCAAACACTTTAGATTCAACACCAAATTCCACATTACCTTGTTCTGGCAATACACCATGAGGAACAACTGCTAAATCAGACGTAAACACACCATAAGAAAAAGATGACAAACAACACAAAACAACACAAAACAAGACTAACATCCTAAACAAAGACCTCTTATTCATGAGTATTTAACTCCTCCAGCCAACGAGAACTTTCTTGCTTCACAAACTGCAATGGATAAACAAAAACCATAGACCCCACATCATGTGACTGAATAGAACATTTCATATCAACAAAGAAAACCTGCTCATCAGAAAAAAACAGATGAGATCGATCGATATGATACTCCATCCGAGTAAATGCTATAGGACAGTCTCTCCTAGATAAAAATTTTTCAACAATACTCACATATTCCTTCCCAATAAATTGTTCAGAAAGGGTCAATGAGTGCTTTTCTCCATCCTCTACTAACCCAGCTCCCCCAAAACATCTATTCCCCGAAACAGAGACAATACGAGAATCCAAACTACATAAAACGCCTCTATTTTCATACCCAAAATGCCCCACAAAAGAAAACGCCGGAATCAAGGACAAGCATGCTTTGTAATCTTGTAACATCCCAGAAAACTCACTAACCCCAAATGAAAATTTCAAGTCTTCTGAAAACGTATTGGTTATATGTAAGCCTAATAATTTATTATATCTTAAAAACAACTCGAATAATCGCTTCGTATCCAAATTAGTATCTCCCATTACGACTCACTCTCCGCTTCCACTTCAGCCGACAAATCCAACTGATTTTCAGTATCATCCTTAACTTCATCTGAACCACCCTCTTGTTCCTCTTCTTGACTCTCTTTACCTCCCAACTCAATACTTCCTTCTTCCTTCTTCTCTTTATTTTTTGTTTTCTTAGTTTTGTGAGCCTCTTTTTCAGAATCCTGTTCAATAACGTTCCTTTTTTGAACATCAGAGAAAACAGCATCACCCTTTTCTTGTTTCAAAAGAATCGCATCTCTAAGAGGAGAGATCTTTCCTTCCTGCTCACATTTCCTACATAACTGAACTATCTCCCCTTGAGCTTTTTGAATATCCTCTTCAGACGTTCCTTTCAACTGAAGAATAGATTCATCTAACCTAGCCTTCAATCGATCTGACACATTAGACCGAAGCTTTTCCTCTAAAGATTGAGGAATATCAAGCATAGCAGTAGCCAGCACAGTTAATGGATCAATTTCCACACAAATAATTTGCACATCCTTATCCGACATAAATACAATATCTGGAAAAGAAAAAATGAGTTGTTCAATTTTTTCAGCAGACTGCTCATCTTGCTCTTTAATCATCGTCATCACCGAATCTCTAGTATCACTCACCATCATTTCCAAAACCCTAGATAATTTAAATATTTGCTGAGAATCCTTAATGACGTCCTCAGACACTCCACTCATCTTTTCCTCTAACAAACGATGAAACTTCCAAAGATAGCGATAATTTGGAACAGACAAATTCAACATCATCCTCGATACCATTCCCGTTTTTTCAACAGGAAATTCACTTAACAGCTTTGCCGCCCTATCATCTGGCAACAAGGATAGCAACAACGCTACAGTCTGCAACGTTTCTTCTTTTAAAAATTCTAAAACCTCTTTATCTGGCAGTTGGATAACAAAATCAAATAATCCCGACTTTTGAGAAAAATAATCATCCGAATCATCAATACCAAAACTATCTTTTAATAAACGATCTGTAAGATTTTTCCCCCCAATTAACACATCCTGCTTAATCGCTAATGAAAAAAACTCTTCCACAACAGTATCAATAACATCTGTACTGATTTTTCCTAACTTACTCATCTCCTCCAATAACACTTTTGACTTATCTTCTCCCATTTTAGAAAATAACTGCTGACTAATTCCAGGCATTTTTGAATCTAATGCCATTAATAAAATAGCTGCTTTTTTTCCCGTCCCTAACATTGAAGCTGACAACACATTTACACTACTCATCTTTCATTCCACCTTTGCTGCATCTAATTCAACCCAACTGTTTAACAACATATTAAACTGTTCAGGCTGCGTTTGCGCCAACTGCAATATAGCCTGTTTTTTTTCTTCTAACTCTGTTACTTTGTCCTCTTTTTCTTGTAAATTTTTCTCCTCTAACTGTCGCAACTTGTCAGATAACAATCGCTGTCTTCGTTTGTCATATAAAAGATATCCCTTCTTTACCCCATATACCGCAACTGCTCCTAATAGCGCAACAAAAGCCATAAACAACACCGGCTTAATTTTTTCATAAAATTTAAGAATTTTATCAAACCACACTTTATTTTTCTTAAAAAAGTGAGCCCAACTGAACGCTTTATCCAAAAAAGGAGCAAAAGATACTGTAAGCTGATCTCCTCGTTGAACATTTATACCTGAAGCCGTTAAAATAAGCCCCTCCATATCCTCTTTCTTTAAATCCAAATAACCAAAATAATCTTCATCAATCACAACACTAACCAGAACATGTTCCAATCGTTTACGAGGAATAGTGGTCTCTATCGTTTTTTTATTATAAATCACATGGTCAGACGTTTTTTCTGATTGATTCGAATAATTCATAGAATACTGAGGTGCCAATTCTGATCGACTTTGCTCCATAGAAACAGGAGGTGAGTCTGTATCAAGATCAGAAGAAAGGGCCTTATCGTCTCTGAGATAAGATGGAAATCCCGGCAAATCAATAACAGTAGTAGCCACTGATTGAAAATCAAAGCCTGGAGAAGCTGAGAGATCAGAAATCTCTTCCTTTATATCCTGCACTTTAGGGCGAAAATGTGCATAAGACACTGACTCTCTTGCAAGCTGTGACTGCTGCCCTATCATCTCATTAGAAGATACAATCTTAGGTTCATGTTCTAAAACATATTCTTTTACGTCCTTAGAATTCAAATTTGCAACAACTGAAACAACAAAGGTTTTCTTTCCAATTAATTTTTCCAAAAGCCGCTCTACGTTTGCCTTAATGTGAGCTTCTTGGGTTTTTTGGAAAACAATATCCTCTTGAAAATCAGGTTTCTTCTCAAACATAGGATGAACAACTTGTTTAGAAAAAAAAGTGAAGGCAAGGGTTACAAACCCAATCAAGAGTACTAAGTAAAGCAAATACCTAAATGTAAGTCTCATATCACTTTACAGATTCAAAGTATCTACACATTAAAAACACAAAAACACACTGCATTTAAGCCCCTTTCAAATATAGCTCTGGAACAGATAATACACTTCCCTTATTATAATATGTCTAAACGTCTTTATGTAAGGTTAAATTTATGTCCCAACAGTATCTTTTTGAAATACTTAAAAAATCAAAAAATTCTAAAGCAAGAATTGGAAAAATCCATACCCCTCATGGCATCATTGAAACACCTACATTTATGCCTGTAGGTACCGCAGGAACAGTTAAGTCCTTAACCCCTGAACAAATTCGTTCAACCCAAAGCCAAATCATTCTTGCAAACACCTACCACCTTAGTCTAAGACCTGGTATTGATGTAATAAAAAAACACAATGGCCTACATTCTTTTATGAATTGGAATCACCCCATTTTAACAGATTCGGGAGGTTACCAAGTCTTTTCATTAGCACAAAACAGAAAAATAGACGAAAATGGGGTCACCTTTCAATCTCATATAGATGGATCTCCTCGCAGATTTACTCCTAAGAGTGTTATTGATCTACAATGCGGATTTAACAGTGACATTATGATGGTACTCGATATTTGCTCTCCATATAATCATCCAAAAAAAGACACATCAAAAGATCTAACAATCACTCACAAATGGGCAAAAGAAGCGGTCACCTATTGGAAAAACAAAGAGTGTTCAAATTGGCTATTTGGCATTGTTCAAGGTGGTTTTTTCAAAGATCTTCGAAAAGAAAGTGCAAACACCTTAACCGAACTCGACTTTCCAGGATATGCGCTCGGAGGGCTCAGTGTAGGGGAACCCATAGAACTTTGCCATGAATTCATAGACTACTGCGCACCCTTATTACCGGAAAATAAGCCAAAATATGTCATGGGGATTGGCCTCCCTGAAAATTTAAAATGGGCCATCAAATGCGGAGTAGATATGTTTGACTGTGTCATCCCCACCCGCATTGCCCGCCATGGTCAATTTTTTTTAGAAGACCAGCGCATCAACATTAAACGTCAAGAATTCATCAATGATTTAAACCCATTAGATGAAACCTGTGACTGTTACTCTTGCAAAAACTATACAAGAAGCTATATTCGCCACCTTTATGTATCCAAAGAAATATTAGCATCAACTCTGCTGAGCATTCACAACATTCATTCATTACAAAAATGTGTAGAAAAAATCAAAAATGAAATCATCAACGAATAGTCATTTACGAAAAAGATAAACTCAAAAACATCATTGCATTTAACATTTAAAAAATGTAATATCTGACTGATTAAAGTTCAAATTAATGAAAAATAAGGGTTATAATGGAAGATACAAAAACTAAAGAAAATTACAAAGTAAAAGATATTTCTCTAGCCGAATTTGGAAGAAGGGAAATTACAATAGCTGAAGAAGAAATGCCCGGTTTGATGTCCCTAAGAAAAATGTATCAAAACAGTAAGCCCTTGAAAAATGTAAAAATATCCGGTTCTCTTCATATGACTATTCAAACTGCTGTGCTTATTGAAACCTTAACTGCGCTTGGAGCAGATGTTAGATGGGCTTCATGCAACATATTTTCCACTCAAGATCACGCCGCTGCAGCCATTGCCAAAGCAGGAGTGCCCGTTTTTGCATGGAAAGGTGAAACTTTGGAAGAATACTGGTGGTGCTCTGAACAAGCGTTAACATTCCCAGACAATTCTGGCCCAGATCTTATTGTAGACGATGGTGGAGATGTTACGTTACTAATACATAAAGGTGTAGAACTAGAAAAAAATCCAGAAAAACGCAATGATACTCAAGAAAATGCTGAAATGAAAATTGTATACAATTTATTAAACGAATCTATAAAAAGAAACCCAAGAAAATGGCAAGATATAAGCAAAAATATAAGAGGCGTCTCTGAAGAAACTACGACAGGGGTATTAAGACTTCATCAACTTCACGAAAAAGGAGAATTACTATTCCCTACCATCAATGTCAACGACTCTGTCACCAAAACTAAATTTGATAACCTTTATGGATGTAAAGAATCATTAGCAGACGGAATCAAGCGTGCAACAGATGTCATGATCGCAGGAAAAACTGTGGTTATATGTGGATATGGAGATGTTGGAAAAGGCTGCGCTGAATCTATGAAAGCACTCGGGGCAAAAGTCATCGTAACTGAGATTGATCCTATTTGTGCATTACAAGCAAGCATGTCTGGATTTCGTGTTCAAACTGTCGAAGATTCACTCAAAGAAGCTGATATTTATGTCACAACAACAGGAAACAAAGATATTATTCGAATCGAACACATGTCTAAAATGAAAAACCAAGCTATTGTATGCAATATTGGACATTTTGATAACGAAATTCAAGTTGAGCAGTTAGAAAATTATACTGGTATTCAGAAAGAAAACATAAAAGATCAAGTCGATCAATATTTCTTTCCTGAAGGACATAGCATTATTTTACTTGCAGAAGGACGTCTTGTTAATTTAGGTTGCGCTACAGGGCATTCGTCTTTCGTAATGAGTACCTCTTTTACAAATCAAGTTTTAGCACAAATAGAATTAAATACCAATCACTATGATGTTGGCGTTCATGTTTTACCTAAAAGATTAGATGAAGAAGTTGCTCGATTACACATAGAAAAATGTGGTGTAAAATTAACCCAACTGACACAAGAACAAGCCGATTATATTAACGTAAATATTAACGGACCTTATAAGAAGGATTTTTACAGATACTAATGTTTTGTGCAAACTACAACGATGGATATACAAATACTTCTGGATTTCATGCTACTTCTGGAAGTCGTGCTAAAAAAAGAGAGTCTCCTGCACCTTCTCGCTGCCATTCTCCTTCTCCCGACTCTAGCGAAACAAGCGCCCCTCCCAGACTTACTCCATCAAATGAACTAAGACATCGTCATAGCCCCGTTTCAGAAAACCCCAAAACAGAAAATCCAGATGAAAAAGAAGAATATCATACCTCTCGCGCAGTAAACCTCGCGGTTCTCCTAAGGCTAATAACAAGCCAAACACAGCCTGATACTTTGAAAAATGAGATATAATAAAACTTCACACATCCTTGATACGCAAAACTGAAGCGTTGATATAAAACACTTCGTTTTTTAACACTCTTAAAAAGCATTAATCTAAATATTTTCCCATTTTCATTTAGCTAAAAATGATGTATAATCATCGATAATTAATCAGAAAATATTTAAAAACATACACTTCTATCATCTAAATTGTATGAAAAAAAATTACAATAATAATATTGGTGTTTGTTCGAAAAATAGGAGTTACTTTAAATATGTGGAAAGCAGTTGCAAATTACTTTAAAAGTACCGTACCTGCGACTTCCTTACATAGACCCCCAAATAAAAGGCCACTAACAATGACAAAACATTCAGCTTTAAACTTTTCAGCAAATCCTCCCGATCTTTCTATCTACTATAGGACAGGCGACAATTGCCGTCGTCGTGGTAAAAGACAAGACGATGCTCCCCCTCCAGAAGGGGCTGCCCCTAGACCTATCTCCGCAAGGGATCATACATATACTCCAGGGAAATCAATTCGAAGGCACAACTCTTCACCGGATTTTTATACCAGCAGTCCCTCTCCAAATGCAATACCAGTCAGAGAAAGATCTCAATCAACTATCCCCAAAAGCACAAGCCAAAAAACTACAATGGCTATGACTTTTACACAGGCTCTACTAGAACGATTGTCTACAGAACATATGCTCCCGCTTATTCCTAACGATATATGAGCGGAATTACTCTTACTGCCAGCAATCAAGTCACTTCATTAAAACTCAAATTCTCAGAACAAGATCCCCTAAATGAAATAGAGCGGATAATGAAAATCCATATTAATTCACAAAAAAAGAACACAAGTAAAACTCCTAACATCGTTGAAGCTTACCTCTATAACAATGATGAAGGTCTTACAAAAATCACCTCATTAGTTTCATTCCTTAGTTACATTCATGAAAAAATTGAGCAAATACCACAATATTCTCAGAACAGGAAACTAAAGCCAGAGAGCTTAAATAAAGATCATGATTTAACTCAAATTAAAAAATATACAGATATTCGAAGCTTCTTTGACAATCCATTTATTAAAGATCAAGCAAAAGCTTTTGAACAAAGGCCTGAATTTAGCCACTGTTGCCCAACGACAAAAAAAAAGTTAGCAAATGTATTACTAGCCATATTTGTCTCTTACCAGTTAACTCCTATTCTTAAAGATCTAAGACAACAATATTTCATAGAAAAAGGTCTAGAAACACTAATTACTGATAAAAAAAGAATAAATGAAACTAATTATTTATTTAGCAACAAATATTTAAAAGTTGCTTTACCACAGATTTACTCACAAGACCACTGGCAAAAATTTTTAGAAACAGAAGTAATAAAAATTAACGAAGGAATGAAAAAAAGTCATACAACTAATCCAAATCATGATAGCATCAGTCTACCTGTATCACACTTAATATTTGGAATTTCTGGAGCATTCACCTCATGGCTTCTTGAAGCTCAGAATGAAAGCAGCTTAAACTTTAGGATTCTTAAATCAGCAATATCACTAACAGAACAATCTCTTCAAACTTCTTTTCCTATTGCTACTCCTATCACTAGTAACTCAGCCCCTTCACGATTGTTAAAATGCTTTATACCCATTTTACCCGTTGCCGCAGGAGCATATGTCTCATTCATGCACCTTTTTAATAGCGAAAGTTCCTCTAAGTCACAAGATCTAGGAACTGTAGACGATCCAAAAGCTATAGATTCTGTATTCCATTATGCTCTAGAAAGTCTCATTCCTTTAATGGCGTTAATAGTGACTCATACGTTAATTACTCCATATTATACTGCGTTTAAAGACCCACAAGATGTAGGTGTAAGAGCTGCATCAAAGCAAGGCCCTGCATCCATAAGAAAAGCTAAGGCAATAGATAGTCCTGCTGATGGAATAAAAATTCTTATGTCACTAGCTATAAAACTATATCTATACATGTATTTTATGCCAACACTATTAATAGATTTCTATCTTTCTATACTCAATTTATCTTTAAATTATCAAGGTATAGAGAGAAGATCCATTGTGAAAAACTGCGGCCCTCTTGAAATACCCGTATCAGTCATAAGAACATCTAAAGAATTACCCGTAGTAGCGAAATGGTTCAAAAAAAGAACGGACAGACGCGGGCTAAGAAAAATTGGTATAGGAGAACTCTCTACATTTTGCGATAGTAGAAGAGTGCGTGGTCGATTAGGGCACCTCCCATTAATTGTACAGTCTGACAACAACAATGATTGGAAAAAAGCTAAAGACATTGCATCGAGAAAATTAAACATAACCGCATTCTCTCCCCCAAAAGAAGGAAGCAAAGTATATAGACAACTCATTTTTACAGATCCAAATCCAAACAGCCAATTACAAAAGATGGCTGAACATCTTGGACAAGAGTTTGCTTCAAAAACAGATTTAACGTTCCGAGATCAATCTTATTTTCAAAGATTTCATGATGCAATAAAGGATATTGCTGCTCACAAATTAATGAAAACATCACCCGAGTTAAGACATTCAGAAATTCATAAACCTTTTAAAGCTGTCCAAAAAGAAGTAGAAGAAAACTATTCTAATATGCTAACAATGGCTTTTGAAGAACACAATCAAAGAAAAACAGATGATTTTGCAACTGAACTTATCCTGCAAATAGATAAAATAAAGAAAAAAATTAACCGCACTACCCTCATTGATATTGAAAAGGGCGCGCCTTTTGTTAGAACTCTATCAAAAAAACAGGAACTACTCGAAAACTTACTCACAAACATTCAAGAAAAATCTGTGGATAATGCTAATAGAGTACTCCAAAAACTTCTTAAATCCTTCCAGGACTATGATATAGATTATAGTTTCGCTCCTTTTTTAGATGAAGTATTAGAAAAAGTTTACACTGCATTAGAAAAGCATCTTAATATTACGCTTGGAGGAGACACCAGCTTACTCGCAACTGTACAAGAAACTCTTACCGCAATAATGCCAGCAATTCAACTAATACCTCAAGGCACCTGGCTTGAACTCCATCATAAAATTATCGAGCAATTGAAAACGACATTATCTCAAAAAAGTAAAGAAGACTTACAGGGTTTATTTACACAATTCGATCTAGATACCCCCACAACGCACAATAGTGAGAACCCAATCGAAATATTTATTGAACAATTAAATATAAAAGCGAGAAACTTTCTTCAAGAAAAAGTCAGTGCTAAATCAAATGAATTTATGAAAAAACTAGAAACATTGTTAATTCATGAACTGAAAATAGACTGTGATGCAATCAACAAAACAGTCGCAGAGTTACTTCGACTATGCCCCATTGTTCCTATGATTACAGATATAGATATAGGAGAAAACACCTTTAAGCAACTTGTTTATTCTCTTCAAAGAATATTTGGTATATCTAATAACTTTATCGTTTATTGTATGCATGTAAATATGGCTAAACAAAAAATATCTGATACAAATTTACATAAACATCTAACATATATACCCCATGAACCTCATCTGTTTAATCCCAACAGAATAATAGGAACTATGACTGCGAACGATTTATATACATGGACAAGAACAGAGCTGCCTAATTTTCTAATGGATTCACCAAGAAAATGTCCTGGGAAAAAATATGCCCTTAAAAATTTACAATCAACGCTAATAATATTAGCCTTTATAAATCTTATGAACAACCGTGCTACCGAATCTACAATGTATGAAACCTACCAGCGAGGTAATTTTAGTGAAGAACTTCTTGGATCTGCAATGCTTGTTTAACTTCACCTCATCTAGAATAACATTTCTTCAAAAACTATCTTTCATAATCTATACTTAAAAAGTATGCCCAAAAAAACTACTTTATGCAAAGAAAAAGAAACCTTGAATTTCCATTTTTCAAAAACAACTAAACTCCACAAAGAATCCAGCCAGTTACCACTCTACTCCTTCAAAACAAAACATCATGAAGATCCTTATATTTCTGAATCATTTTCTGTAAAAGGTTACTCACTTTTGCCCCAGCATCTAAATACGCTGATTAAAAAAGATGCCTTAAGCGCGTCCTCCTTTTTTAACATTTTTTCTAATATATTCTCACTTATCCTTCTCCTCCATAAAAATCATCTCTCTTTTACAGACTGTGTTCAAGATTTTATTATCATTCATAATCAAACAGAACACATCAAACTCTTAGATAGTTCATTTTTAGACGAAATGCACTATAACGTACAAGATATACATAATATACAAAAAATCATCCAAAAAGACATAGAGTGTATGTCCTATTACCTACATCAATGTTTGAATAAAAAAAACATATCAGAAAATACATCTTATATTAAAAAAACAAGAACTGATTCACTAAACAAAAAAATAATATATTCCCCAGAAATCAACCAAAAAATGTCTCAATTCTTATTTACATTATCCATAACATCTGCCGATTACACCTCCCTTACTAAACTTGAAAAAGAGTTTCAAAAAATAGCTAAACTACACATCAACCAATCCACAGAAAAAAAGAAAGATATATTTCAAGGATTCCCCAAAAAACCTTTCTATAAAACAAAAGTCCTCAATCAACTAAAAACCATTTTCAAGCAATTTGAAACAAAAAAAGAAAACCAAGCAATTTTAATAACCGGAATAGAAGGCTCTGGAAAAAAATATACTCAAACTTATATCCTCAAATCTATTATCCAGCCAGAAAAGTATTTAACCCTTTCTATCTCAGAAATTAATACTGATAATTTCATGCAAAATGTTATTCAAGGAATCGACAACTTTCTACACCAGTGTATAGCCAACTCTAAAAATGTTTTATTCAATCACAGCATATTTAATCAATTACCTATAAGTGACCAATGGACATTAATAGATCTATTTCCTACACTAAACTTTTACTCTCCAGAAATACTAAAAACAAATCGAACATCAGAACTATCTCAAAACTTGCCTTTTTTATTATCACAATTTATAACCTGTTTTAATACTGAAAAACATTTCTTAATCTCTATTTCGAATATCAATCAATTTAGCAAAAAAAACATTCTAACCTTACAATTACTATTAGAGTCAATTCACTCTCCTCTAGTAATATCCATAACAACAGCTAACAACATTCCTTTGTCAATTCACTCTAAATATTTTTTACGCTTTTTAAAAGAAAAGTTTAATGTAAATACTTTAGAAATTCCTACATTAAACACAATACAAACAAGAAAGTATATAGAAAACTCATACACATTTAACATTCTAAACATCAACACACTGACAAACTATATTTTTTCTATTTCAAATGGAAACATTTTATCGACTCAGCAATTACTCACAACAATAAACTCTACAGAAACTCTGTCACTGTCCTCCACCTCCCTAACATTTAACACTCAAACACTCTTAGAAATCTTAAGTAAAACTAAGAAAAAAAACAGTCCTATCAACTTCGATTATCAAGCACTTTCGCCACTAGACCATACCATTCTTGGAACCATAGCCTGCTTTGAAAAACCCATTAAACGTTCTCACTTAAACTTATTATTACCACAAAAAAATTGCTTCACCTATTTTATAGAAAACAACATCCTTCAATACATAGAACCCTCAACTGAATACCTAACATTTACCAACAAAAAAATACAGCACTATGCAAGCAATATTTTTTCAAAAATCGAAAAAAGAGAAATCAGGTTTAAGCTAGGAGTAGAGCTTTATAAAAACACCTTAACAAAAGAAAATGAATTCATAGCTTTATTTTGCCTTAGTGAGAATTTAAGCAGCCATTTTAAGCATAATCCAAAATCAACCATTCTAAATAAA
Organism: Candidatus Marinamargulisbacteria bacterium SCGC AG-343-D04; assembly: GCA_003265885.1. Taxonomy (GTDB): domain Bacteria; phylum Margulisbacteria; class Marinamargulisbacteria; genus AG-343-D04. Next base: position 9,379 of record QFBQ01000005.1, on the reverse strand, counting down.
TACAAACATCTCTCTAAAGAACTCCGAAGAAAAAGAGAGTTCACTCTTGGACTAATACTCACAAATAGAGTATTAAAGTATATCCACAAAGAAAATATAAAAAATCACAAATCTCTAGAAAAAGCTCTTTTAATAGACAAAGCTTTAGATCTATACTATTTAAACAAACTCCACCTTTCACAACAAACCTTTAATTACATCTTCAACAAAACCCAAGAAAACAAGACAAAGCTGGCCATTAAATACACGGAAATAAATCTTTACAATAAAAAGGGCGACCCACTTAATTCCCACCATATTATTTATAAAACTCTCAAACATTTTAAAATCCCCTACCCAAAAGAACACTTAAACAACATATACACCATCCTTTTATGCCTCCATCAACTAAGCATCGCATTTTTTCAAAAAATATTTTATAAAAAAAACAAAAAACTAAACAGAACAAATGCATTAATCCTAGATATCATACTTAAAAGCCTAGTAACCTCCGGGGAGAAATCAGAATTTCTTTTCTTATATCAAAACATTCTCATATATAAACTCAGCGTAAACACGACCAACAACCCCTATCAAACATTTTCATCAATTTTATTCCTATACCTATTAACTTCTCTTCACATTATCCAAAAACCATATCGTTATGTTCAAAAAAAAGACCTAAAAAACATATATTCCAAAGAACTTAAACAAAAATTATTGATGATCATTGATCTACATATAAATCTTCCATTCTCATCATTCACTCAATACGAAAACCGTTCTTATGAACTATTTCTAGAATGCAAAAAATCAAATAATACTTTTTATGCATATGCCTCATTACTATGCCATAATTATATGCAATTTTTCATTGGAAAAAACATACAAAACATAAGTAGCATCTCTCAAAAAAACTTGTCTTGGGTAAAAAACTATATGAACGAACAAAACTATATCGCATACCTGAATTATTTTCTTTTCTACTCTAGCTTAGAAGATCCGTCTATCAACTTTCTAAACAAAATAAATGATTTCCCCTCTAGCGCTGGAAACTCATGGGTTAAAATAGGAACAAACCTCCAAATAATGATTTATTTGTTCTACAAAGGAGACTATATAAAGGCTGAAAAAATGATAAAAAGTATCACCTTTAATCCAATTTCAGGAATTTTCTTTTATAGTTTTCATTATTATTCATGCTTAGTTTATGGACAGCTATTATTAACATCTTTCAAAAAAAACACCTACAAAAAGTTCCAGAAACACAAAAAGATTTTCGATAAGTTACCAAGAAAATCTAAGCAACACTTCAAGGATCACATCCGTGTAATAGCCATTATAGACACCCTCTTAAATAATAATCTAACCACATGCTATAAACATTTAGAAACCCTTCCCACTCATAACATGGCAACTAAAGCTCATGCATATGAATATATAGGATTATATTTTTCATATAAATCTATTCATAAACAAGCTAACTTTTATTTATCAAAAGCGTTAACTTCTTATAGCCAATGGAATAATAAGCTAAAATATAACCATATAACAAAATTTCTTAAAGAAACATACTCTCAATATACCCCGAGGCTAGAAAAATCTTCATATCCTATAGAAAACATCATTACTACCATTAAAACAACTCATTCCTTATCACAAAACACAAAAGTATCAGAACTAATCAGATCATTACTCTACATTATCGAAGAACAATTTCTAACTATAAAATCAAGCTTCGTATCTCATCTATCGAATGAATTAATATTACATTCACAAATCACAAACCATAAATATTTTATAATTGGGCAAGCTATTACAGAATGTCAAAACAAGATATCCTCATCCATCATTGAATATACTCTTCAATCCAAGAAAGAAGTATATATACCATTTCTACATGAAAACACATCATTTTTAGACGAATATACTCAAAAAAATGGCAGTAAAACTATTTTAAGCATCCCATTAATTCAACAAGATAACGTATTAGGAATTATTTTTCTAGAAAGAGACCCAAACCATACATTCACAGAAGAAAATATCGAAACACTAAGAATTCTAGCAACACACAGTGCCATAGCTTTAAAAAACTCTTACCTTTTATCTGAAAATAAAACTCTTATTCAACAATTAGAAACAAAAGTAAATAATCAAGTCACGCACATCGCAAAAGTAGAACAAGAAAAGAAAATAAGCGACTCTTTAGCTGAAAAAGAAGCCGAGCAATCCGCATTTGCCACACTCACCAGAGGAGTTGCCCACGAAATAAGAAATCCTATGGCTATGATTTTGTCTGGAATTGAACTCATTCATGATAACTTAGATAATAAAGAAAAAACAACTCAGTACATACAAAGCATCAAAAACTGCATCATTCGCCTAAAACACATCACATCCACCATGCTAAAATATGGATCTCCCGTTTCTCATTCAAAAAAATATGAAAACATTACAGACATCTTAAATGATGCCATTTTAGTATCTAGCGCAGAGTGCAAAAAAAGATTCATCACCATAGATAAAAACCTCTCTTCTTGCCCTCTAGTCTTTATTGACAAACATAGTATAAGTCAGGCATTTTTAAACATCATTCTCAATAGCATCCAGGCCATTTCAAAGAAAGGATCTATTACAATTTCAACCTCTTATAAAACTCACCCTGAAAAAAAGATAATAATTACATTCAAAGACACTGGAAAAGGAATTGCTAACGAATTACTCCCAAAAATATTCGATCCATTCTATTCAACTAATCACGCTAACTCCGGATTAGGCTTATCCATTGTTAGCAAAATCATAAGCGACCACAAGGGAAGTATCGATATTGAATCCGAATTAAATAAATACACGTTAATATCTCTTTCCTTACCGGTATAAATTATACACTCAGTATTAAGCATCATTATGCTTAATAAACATATCTAAATTTTTACGAGTTACCTCATGCGGGAAAGCAAATTTATCTGGAATATTTTTTTCTTTCAATTTAGGAAAAAATGAATACAAATCCTCAATAACAAACATCTCATTCCGACTAGATTTATACTCATACAAACACTCCATTAACACTAATTTTTCCTCTAAAAGAAGCTCATTAGAAAAAAATTCTTTCATAGCTTTTTTTAAGACAAATTCATTCTTATAATTCAACACTGTTTTCTGAACAGTATTTAACAAATCCTCTTTCAATATGGGCTTATTTAAATAAGCCGCCACTCCAGCCTTAACCACATCCGATGCTTGTTCTGCAAAATCAAATGCCGTAATAACCACAACCTGACACTGAGAATTATGCAATTTAATGGTCTTCAAAACATCCTTGCCCGGCATATCAGGTAAAAACAAATCCAATAAAACTATATCGAATTGTCTATTTTCAAAAAATCCAATTGCTTCCTCTCCATTACTAGCACACTCCACCGTATAATAAGAAGACAACATATCTTTCAAAAAATGTAAGTAAACAAACTCATCTTCTACAATTAAAATGGAAACATCCTCCATATCTTTCTTTTCAGACGCCACCCACACATCCAGTTTTTGTTTAATCTTTAAAAGAGTCGTCTTCGAAACTCCATTACAATTATGATCAAAAATATCATTAAACATAAAGTGAAAGTTCTTTTCCTTAAAACAAAGTGATTCATACTCATTTTCTTCTATAGCTAAAAAGGAATTAACTGCATATTTAATACTATCAATTAATTGTTGATAGGAATAATCAATAACAACAAAGTCAAACGCCCCCTGTTCAATAGCAAGAACAACATCACGTGAAGTACCAGAAGCAGTATAAACAATAGAAACTATGGACGTATCAATCGAAGAAACACCCTTCAAGACATTCTTGTACTCTTCATCTAATTTAGTAGATATTAAAACAATATTATCTCGAGATATATTTGATTCTAAAAAAGAAAAGCAATCTGAAACATCTGAAAAAAAATTAACATGAAAACCCAAGGAAAAATGTTTTTTAATAAAATTACAATCTTCATCATATGGCGATAATATTGTCAAAAAAATACCCAAACAATAACCTCCTAACTTAAAATGCTTGACTCAAGCTAACGAGCCTTATAAAATCAAAACCTCATGTTAAATAAATAACATCAATATTAATACAAGTGAGGCAAACGTGGAAGAAGAATTAAAAGAAGCAGTTACAATGAGACAACTATTGGAATGTGGTGTACATTTTGGTCATCAAACAAAAAGATGGGACCCTAAAATGAAAAAATACATTTTCACTTCAAGAAATGGAATACACGTCATTGACCTACAACAATCCATACAACTTATAAATATCGCTTATGCCTTCATTAAAGAAATAATCAAAAACAACGGTTCTGTTCTCTTCGTAGGAACAAAAAAACAAGCACAAGATGCCATAAAAACTGAAGCTGAAAGATGCGACATGCCTTATGTAAACCATAGATGGCTAGGTGGAACATTAACCAACATTTCAACCATTCGACAAAGCATTAATAAATTAAAAGATTTTGAACGTTTACAAGAAGATGGGATTCTAGACCAACTATCAAACAAAGAAAAAGCAAAAAAAACTAAAGCTTACAATAAACTCCTACATAACCTTGAAGGCATCAAAAACATGATAAAAATCCCTACTGCCTTATTCATCGTAGATATCAAAAAAGAACAATTAGCTATTAAAGAAGCACAAAAATTAAAAATCCCGATCATTGGAATTGTTGATACAAATGCAAACCCCAATGAAGTAGATTATCCAATTCCTGCCAACGATGATGCAATAAGAGCAGTTAAATTACTTTGCTCAATCATGGCTAATGGTATTCTAGAAGGTCAAAAAGACATTATCCACGAAACAGAAAAAAAGAAAAGCACAGTAAGTGAAGCCAAAGAAGAAGCTAAAAAAGAAACTAAAGAAGAAGCTAAAAAAGAAACTAAAGAAGAAGCTAAAAAAGAAACTAAAAAAGAAACTAAAGAAGAAGCTAAAAAAGAAGCTAAAAAAGAAGCTAAAGAAGAAGCTGAAGAAATCAAAGAGAAGAAAAAAAAGACTACTGCTAAAACCAAAGACATAAAAACTGAAGAAAAACCTAAAGAAAAAAAGACATCCTCCAAAACAAAAGAATTAGAAAACAAAGAAAACCCTAAGACAAAAAAAACTACAAGCTCAAAAGACAAAAAGAAATAGTCGATATTTAAGGAGAATTGAAATGACAATTACAGCAAGCCAAGTAAACGAATTAAGAGAAAAAACAGGTGTTGGTCTTATGGACTGCAAAAAAGTCTTAGTTGAAACAGATGGAAACATTGAAGATGCCATAAAAAAATTACGGGAAAAAGGACTTGCGAAAGCATCTAAAAAATCTGGTCGATCTACAAATGAAGGTCAAATATTCATCAAAGAATCTGATAACTCTGCTGTAATACTTGAATTAAACTGCGAAACTGACTTTGTAGCTAACAATGATCAATTTAAGGAATGTGGAATAAATCTATGCCAACTCATTTTAGAAAAGAAAATTAATACATTAGAAGAATTAAAAAGCTTAACAGTTTCAGGAAAAACATATGCAGATTTCATGTCAGAATATGTCATGAAACTCGGTGAAAATATTTCTGTAAAACAATTCAAGCCATTAACCAACCAAGAATATTTATCGAGTTACATTCACATGAATGGAAAAATTGGAGTTATAGTATCATTCAACAAATCCATAGATAATGAAACAGCAAAATCAATTGCCATGCATATTGCAGCAACAAACCCAGCATACCTGTCACCAAAAGACGTTGATCCAACAGAGTTGGACAATGAAAAAGAAATCATCAAAAAACAAGCATTGCAAGAAGGGAAACCTGAAGCAATAATAGAAAAAATAACCGAAGGAAGAATTAATAAATACTACAAAGAAGTATGTCTAATTGAACAAGCTTATATCAAAGATGACAAACTATCCGTTAAACAAGTATTAGGAAATGGCGAAGAAATCACCAAATTCATCAGATTCTCCCTAAGCTAAGTGAAACAACACTTCGAAAATTTAGAAGATTCATTACTAACTCCTTATGCCGTAAAAAGCAAAACGTCAAAAGGACGAACACACAAAGAAAAACCATCTCAAACAAGAACCTGTTTTCAACGTGACAGAGATAGAATTATATATTCCAAAGCGTTTAGACGACTAAAAGACAAAACACAGGTATTTACACCTATTCTATCCGATCATTTTCGTTCAAGACTCACTCATACTATAGAAGTATCTCAAATATCTAGGCATCTGGCTCGATTACTACATCTCAATGAAGATTTAACAGAATGCATAGCTTTAGCACACGATCTAGGTCATTCTCCATTCGGACATTCCGGGGAAGAAGCCCTGAATACGTTATTACTAGATGAAGGAGGATTCGAGCATAACCTTCATAGCCTTAAAATAGTAGAAGAGCTAGAGCAGAAATATCCAGATTTCAGAGGACTCAATCTAAGCTTTGAAGTAAAAGAAGGATTAAAAAAACATCAAACACCCTGGGATAATCCAACGATAAACTCTCAGTTTGTTTCTTTAGAAGCTCAAATAGCTAATATTGCCGATGAAGTTGCCTATAACAATCATGATATCGATGACGGGCTAACCTCCACACTCCTAGACATTAACGACCTCATTAAAAACATTCAGTTAATCAAAGAAGCACACTCACAAATAGCCAAAGAATACACTAACTTAGAAAAACACGAAACTAAACACCTAGTAAATAGCTCTATAATCTCCCAGCAAGTACTCAATATCTACAATTCATCTAAAAAAACAATTCAAAAATATAACATTAAAACACTAAATGACGTACAAGAACTAAACAAATCTGTCATAAGTTTCGATAAAGAAATGACTGAAAAAAACAATGAATTACGACACTACCTCTACAAAAACCTCTATAGACACAAAAAAATCAAAGAATCCAACCAACTTGGCCAAACTATTATTAACAATATGTTTCATTTTCTAAAACAAAACAGTCAACTTCTCCCAAATTCATTTTTAAAACTCATTCAAAAAAACGACTATTCGTTTAACAAAACTATTGGATTCTATATCGCAGGGATGACAGATACCTTTGCCGTACACTTTTGTAATATCCATAATTTACATAACAGTAAAACCCCTCCTCATACTATCCTATAGAGCCCCTTCTATTTATAAAAATTTGACAGTACTAAAATTGAATCCTAAAATAAATACACATAAAAACTATTATAAAAATTAAACATATAGTAAATCTTAAGGAGATACACATGTCTACACAAATAATTTCTGACGATACCTTCCAAGAAAAAATATCGCAAGGTGAATCAAAACTCATCATTGTCGATTTTTGGGCAGATTGGTGCGGCCCTTGCAAAATGCTCGCCCCAACTTTAGAAAAAATTAGTGAAACCCATAAGGATTCCCTTATCATCTACAAGTTAAACACTGATGAAAACGCCTCTACAGCTCAACAATTCCAAATAACATCCATACCTTGCTGTATCCTATTTAAAAATGGAAAAGAAGTACATAGAGTCATTGGACATAAATCCGAAGAGTCTTTTGAAACAGAAATAAAACCATTTTTATAAACCTTACCTATGACTAGAAAATACAATAACTTGGGATATACTATCCTAGTTATTTTTTTTATCCCCCTATTCTCATCTCTTGCTCATTCTAACATTGTCACTCCTAACTATACTGTAGCACCATACAATCACATGACCACCATCAATAAATGGTATATAAATAAAAATTTTCCCGGAACAAAGATTTCCTCAGTATCATACTGTGACATCGCACAACTAAAAAAAGAATTACTCCCCAGATTTTGGCCAAACAGAATTCCTTTTGCAGCAGGCATCTCAAACAATAAATCCACTCTTTTTTACTACCAATTTGAGCCTTTTGGTTTCAGCAAACTATTTCATATCCCAACTCCTAGCTCAAAACCTATAGACATTTCCATCACATCTAATGGAGATATCTATTTCATAACAGAAAATCAACTTTTTCACTATCACTATAACGCTATTTCAAAACAATTAACCCTGCTCACATCACGACCTATCTCTAAGAATGCACTCAAACTAGATTCCTCCGATTCTCTAATCGGCATATTATACCCACATAAACTAGACATCCTCTCTCTAAACTTAACATCTTCAACTCTTTCAAAAAGCATATCTAACTCCATATCCAAGCATATAAAAACACTTCAAAAAAAAGAAAAAATAATCAGCTTTACCTTAACTCGATTCAATAACAGTGTTATTATCACAAACAAATCAATTCATTTTTATAACAAAAACGGAACACTAATAAAATCAATCAAAAACGAAAACCAACTCAACTTAATCGATTCTACCCAACATGAAGACATCCTCCTCGCTTCAACAGCACACAAAAATCTTTATAAATATTCCTCAAATGGAACCTATCTTACTCACGTTGGCATCAAACATCTAAAAGGTCCTCCACAAACAATTTCAGTATATAAATCTTATGGAAACATTGCCATTTTCAACACTAAAGAAGGGGCTTACTATACAATGAGAACGGATATTTACCCTCATCATTTTTCTGCAAAAACACACAATGATTCACTATCAATATCATGCGACTTTACAACAATTATGCCTTCAGATATAACCATACACTTAACTGGCCCTGACAAAAAACACAAAAAAGAACTCTTATCAAAAAAAAGCCCTTCTAATCGATTTCGACTCACATTCAATAATATCCCCTCACATTTTATAAACGGAACATTAACCATTAAGGCAAAAGGCGTTTATTCTGAAGCAAATACAATAGAAAAAAAATGGAAGATATCTCTCGATGAAACATGATCTTTTCAAAATTGGAGAGCTCACTAAATTACTCCAAATTACCCCTAGAACCATTCGCTACTACGACCAACTCCATTTACTCCCAAATGTTAAGCGAAGCGATGGAAACACGAGATTGTTCGATAATAACGATATTAAACTCATCAAAACAATACGAGCTCTTCAACAAAAAGAGCTACTTCCTCTAGATCACATCAAGAATAAATTATTTACAACAGAAGTCTTAAAAGATAAAACCATCTGCCTCACCGATTCACTATCAAAAAAAGAATGCTTAATCCCCAACTCTTTTCACTGCATTTCCTTCCCCAAAAAAAACAATAAAACTCAAAAAATAAACCTCATCAAAAATGACATCATTAAACTTAATAAATCAGGCATTACATATTTTATTATATTTTTTTCAAACGAATTTACAGATATCTACAACACCGTTAATCTCAGCATACCCAAATACATAACTCTACATCTATATCCTATACACCCAAAAAACCTTTTAACTCCTCATATCGCCACAAGTATGAAGCAACT
>QFBQ01000049.1 GCA_003265885.1 Candidatus Marinamargulisbacteria bacterium SCGC AG-343-D04 | reverse complement strand
TGTTTATCGGACTCATTTATTTCTAGAAAGTAAGTGTCGATATAGGTAGTATCGTTTTCGTTGCGAACAACAACTTTTTTGTACATTGTGCTGTTTCCAGACATGACAAATTTATATTGTCCGTTTTTAGGTGTGAACGTTTCGAAATACGCGTTAGAGGTGCTGCTTTCGAGATTTTCAGTAGAGATGCTCTGTGTGTCAGAACCAAACACTAAAGATCTTAATGATTGTGTAAAGGCAATAACGGTTTCATCTGAAGCTATCTTATTTACCTCACGAAAGGCTGTAAAGATGACAGAGAATGCCTGGATACCAGATAGTTCTATAGACTCGAGTTCTTCACTAGTGCTAGTAGTCCATAACTGGCTGTCTTCCTTAGAGAAGATAGATTTTAAAATATCTTCGTTAAACTCTGAAGGGACATTGTAAGAAGGGTTATATAGCTGGCCTATAAGTGTTTTATTTGAAGAAACTGCATACTGAAGCATTGTGTTTTTAGATTCTAACAAACTAGCTTCGGCAGCTTCTGCTAATATTTCGAGAGAAAGAGTTTTGGAGTTTACCATTATATCTGAAAATACATTTAATATAGCTGTGCTGGTGTAAGATCCATCTTTCAGAGAAGTAGTTAAGTTCTGCAATAAAAATATAGATTGATTTTTGTTGATATTTTGATTTTCTATATAAAGTTTAGAAACAGCGGTATCTGAAGATTCTTGAATTTTTGTTATTAAAGACTCTTCACTTAAAAGATCTTGCGATACTTTGTTTAGGAAGGAATCAGGGTCAGCTGTTTCTGATAGTTTAACAATAGGATCGACAAAAAGATCTTCAGAGTTAGGGTTAGCAACTTTCTGCTCGTTGATAAACGTTTCAACAGTAGAAGATACTTTGTTTAACAGAGAAGCGATTTCTTCCATTTTTTGAGTAATAGATAGTTCTATTTTTTTTAGCTCTTCAATGAGGTCTTTAGAAGATTCTGTAAAAGCAGCCATTTTATATGCGGATGTTTCTGAAATTTCACTTACAGTTTCTTCAGAAGAGTCAGAATCTTGAGGAATAGAAGCAAGACTTTGTAATTGTAAAGATTTCTCATCATCAATTGGGCAAGATAAGGAAAGAGAGTAGGTTTCTCCGGATTTTACATTGTATATTTTGGCATTATTCCCTTCAATACTGACAGGAATGGAGAGAGAAATGAATGTTCCTTTATCAATATTAAATGCTTTAACCTGACCATCACAACTTGTATAGGAGGAAGTGTTGTTGGAACCTTCTGAAAAATTTAAACCGGATACTCTAGTAGCAATATTTGACCCAGAAGCTGAATCAGTTTGAATTTGAGAGCTTAATGCTGAATCGATATTAATAGCAAAAGAAAGAGTTGAATCTCCCGCATAAGGACTGTGAGAATCTGTGGCTATCTCATTAAGATTAGAGGTTTTTCCTCCACATGAGATTAGAGAGGAAACTAAGAGCCCTAGCGTTAGCGTAGACAATAATTTTTGTATATTTTTTTTCATTATTTAATCCTTTTTAATGGTTTTATGAATATACTTACGAGTTAATTGCTCGTAAGCGCTGAAATATAACTCGGTATTAATTGAGATATATTGTGTTGATATTAAATAGAGCTTAAATAAAGGAAAAAATGAGGAGGGTTCCACCCCCAACGCGAATGCCCCGTAGAAAAGGTTCGGTTGAGAGTGTATGATCTTAAAAGATTTATCAATATTATTTTCATTTTTATAGTTTCTTTTTATATATATTTTTAAATTTATATATTAATCTTATCGTTTTGTAATATTAAATTATTTCATTTTTTTTTACAGCCCCTTTAATGACTTCTTTCGGTGCTGTAAAATTGTTAATCCATTTCTTCCAAATGAGGAAGGGGTTATATGGGCAATAGACACGCATGTTTTAGCTAATATTATGGAGTAGCGGTGGTATAACCAAACTCCTTTCCATACTCAACTATATTTTTCGCCATTTCTAGCAATCCATCACTTACTAAAGAAGTTTGAAAAGTGTATCCATCTAAAATATGTTGTATTACAATGCCGCTATCTTGACTCCCAAATGCTTCTGATACGCTGCTATATATATTTACTTCCGACCATTCATATCCTGACTTTATAAAATCTTTAGGAGCTTTCGAATCAAATCCATTTCCAGAATGAAACTCTAAGCTAGATTTTAAATATGTAAAATAAAGCTCAGTTTTAGAAAGTAGCTCTAAATGTTTGGAGATATCTAAGGATGTATAGTCGACCGATTCATCACCAAATAATTCCAAGAACTTTTCGGATGCTAATAAAGCTTCTAAAGAGATTTCCCCCGTAGAGGAGTCAGAGGAATTAAATGTGTTGTTTTCTAAAGACTTAAATATATCCTCATCAGAACCAAGAGCTATTTCTTGGTAGTCAGAGTGTTGATATGGAGATGTATCAGAGTTATCTCCAATGCCATCTAAGTCGGTATCGGCCCATTCTTCTGCATTATTAGGAAAGGCGTCTTGGTTGTCGACAATGCTATCTCCATCAGTGTCTTGGCTATAGCCATACTTAAGACCATATAAGATGTTGGAATAAGCTATTCTTGCCATTCCGGATGCGACTGTTTCAGTCCCACCGCTTACTCCATAAAGCATGGCTTGTACAGTGACATCAAATTCTTGGGATTCTAGGGCCTCGGATAGTGTTTCATACACGGCTCGAATTCCCCAGTAAGGATGCCCAAACTCCATAAAACCTTTAGGCCCACTCATCTTTCCAGTAAATGATATTTCATACTCTTTCAAATAGACAAAATATGCGTCTATCTCTTCAATAGTAATCGAGCTGTCAGGAGATAAAGCTTTTAATAAAAATGCTTTAGAGGTTTCTAGCGCATCTAATAAAAGCTCTCCACCTATTTCTCCATCGACAACTTTAGTGAACTGAATGGATTCAATATCTTCATAATATACAGTCTTATCATGTGAATATTCAAAGCCAATTGTATTGGCGGAAGAAGAGTCTTCTGTGTTTTCATCAGAGTCTTGGTTACTCCCATTGTCATTAGACTCTTCATCTTCATCTTCATCTTCTTCAAGAACAAGTCCATTATCAGTAATTTCATAATATTCTGGGTTGCCGGCCTCTAAGTTTTCGAAGTTTTGAAGCTCTGGATATTGGTTTAACAACTCATCAAAACCAGAAGAGTTGAATTGAATATTCGTCCATTCGCTAGAGAGTATTTTTCCTGATTCGGAAATGATAAATTCAATTTCCTCTTCTTCACCATCATCAACATTCCCTTTGTCAATCACTTTAAGGGCTTTGCTAATAGTAACTCCATCAAAATCAATATCTTTAGCAAATCCGACACTTTCATAGTTCAGGAAAGGAGTTCTTTCATTAGAGTTAGTCAAAGGGAAAGATGTAGTAAACTCTCCATCATCAGTGATGTTAGAGATAGAGTCTTGGGTTATAGCTAAGCTCAGAAATTTGCCGATAGTTATGGACGAGCTTTCCTCTTGTATGAAGTAAATATTTGCATATGTTGTTCCTGCTTCTTCTGTAACAATAGTCTTGACTATCATTTCCTCATATTCATCGTCTTCTTCATTATATGTTTCGATAGAGTATTGAGCATTTTCAAAGTTGAATCGTTCGAAGTATCCATTAGAGGTGTTTTCATGCTCTTCTTCATTCACTTCCTGCCATCCACGTCTATATTCAGACTCATTGGTCATTATGAAATTAGTTTCTATAGTAGTCCCATCAGAAATAACTTCTCCAGAGTATTCATAAGAAGGAACATCTATTGTAGATTTTCGCAATGTTGCGGTTTTATCATCTTCTGAAAAAATATAAACATATTGTTCGTTTTTTTCAGGATAATATGAGCTTGTTTTGATGTGTTTTAAATTTTCTGAGTATTCATAAATTTCAATAGAAAACAACTCGCCATTATCATAATACTCTTCTCTCTCCACTAATCCTTGAGAGTTATAGCTGTATTTTAACGTTACATTGCCATAAGAATGAGAATATTCAGTTAGAAAACCTTGGCCATTCATGTTTATAGCAACATCATCCTCTGGGGATTTATTGTCATAAGCTCCAGCGACATAAGCAGAAGAGATACTATAAGGATCTAAGCTAGAGGAGACTTTTTGTCCATTTGTGTAAACACTTTTATAAATAGTTGGAAATCCGAACCTATCATATTTTACTTCATGTGTTACCTGCCCGCTTTCGTCATATTTTAAAGCCAATATCGGTTGATTGAAAAGATCAGACGCGTATGAATGAGCGTCTTCTTCATGTCCTTCTTCTACATTGGAGTCAAATTCTCCATAGATTTCTTCTAGAAGAACAAGCCTGTTGTCAGTGATGACATAGGTTTTTGGATTATTGAATTCTTCGAAGCTTTGAAGTTCTGGGTATTCGTTTAATAGGTCATCAAAAGAAGACGAGTTAAAATCATAATTAAAGGAACTGTTGGTATCAATCATTATTCCAGATTCAGTCATGTAAAAGCTCTGGCCCCATGGATTTATAAGCTTAAGAGCCTTGTTAAATGTAGTGCCGTCAACAGATAAATTTGAAATAAAGCCTTGTAGATGACCATCTAAGAAAGGAGTCAAGACAGAAGTGTTTGGCAAAGGTAGTGATTCTGTAAACTCACCTTCATCTGTAATGATAGAGATAGAGTTTTCTGTTATAGAGAATCGAAATGGATTGATAATGGTAATGGTGTTGTTTAAGCTTTGCATTGCAAAATAATAGTTGAAATATGTTGTTCCAGCTTCTTCTGTTGCTATTGATTTGACTGTCACCTTAGTAATTTGAGAGTCTTCTCCAGTAGTATAGGTTTCGTAGGAATATTGAGCATTTTCAAAGTTGAATCGTTCAAAATATCCATCAGAGAGATTTTCTTCATGGCTTTCGTCTATAGCAGAGTCGTTTTCATGTTCTTCTTCATCGCTTTCTTCTCGAAGAACAAGCCCATTGTCAGTAATATCATAAGTCTGATGGCTATTCACTTCTAAGCTGTCTAAGTTCTGAAGTTCTGGGTATTGGCTTAACAGGTCATCAAAAGAAGTAGCGTTGAACTCATAATTAGAGGACCCATCGAAACCAATTATGATTCCTGATTCAGGCATGTAAAATAGTCGCCCTTTGTCATTTATGAGTGTAAGTGCTTTGCTGAAGTTAGCTCCGTCAATAGAGAGGTCTGACACAAACCCTGTTCGATATAGATTCAAGAAAGGCGTAAAGTCAGAAGAGTCTTGTAGGGGGAGAGACTCTGAAAATTCGCCCTCATCAGTGGATGTAGCTATATAGTCTGGGCCTGCAGATATGCTAAGTACTTTTCCAATGGATATTGTATTGTTTTCCTTAGTTAAGAAGTAATGGTTTACATAAGTAGTGCCAGATTCTTGAGTGACAATGCTTTTCATTGAGACTCGGTAAACTTCATTGTCGTCTTCATCGTATACATCGAAAGAGTATTGAGTATTTTCAAAGTTGAATCGTTCAAAATATCCAGGAGATGGGGCAGAGCTTTGAGTATTAGAAGAAAAAACGATAGAACGTAATTTATTTGAGAAGGCAATGATATTTTCATCAGATGTATTAAGTTGGGCGCTCATCGTTGCGGAATAAAATGCAATAAAGGCTTGAGCCCCAGTTATCTCTAGAGAGCTAAGCTCTTCATCAGAACGAGCTGTCCATGTTTGGCTGTCTTCGTTGGAAAAAACAGATTTCAAGATATCCTCGTTGATGTCAGAAGGAATAGGGCTGGGAGTGTTGTATGTTTGATCAAGAAGTGTTCTGGTAGCAGAAATGGCATATAGAGAAAAGGAGCTGCTATCACTATAGAGGGAGGGGGTGCTTGCCTCGGCTAAAGTTTCAATAGAAACAGATTTGTTTTGATCGATAATATCTGAAAATACGTCTAAGAGGGCGGTGTTAGAGATAGAGTCGAATTGTATCGAGGGAAGTAAGCTTCTTAAAAGAAAGAGTGATTGGTCTTTACTTATAGTTTGACTGTCAATATAGAGTGTAGATACAACTGTATCTGAAGATTCTTGAAGTTTTGTTATGATAGATTCTTCACTTAAAAGATCCTGAGACACCTTGTCGAGGAAAGTATCTGAATCAGGTGTTTCTGATAACAAAACAATAGGATCAATAAATAGATCTTCTTTATCCGGAAACTGTAGTTTCTGTTCGGCTATAAATGTCGTTACAGTAGAGGATACGTCATCTAAAAGGGCGGCAATTTCATCCATTTTTTGAGATATAGAAAGTTCTATTTTTTCTAGCTCGGTAACGAGGTCGTCAACAGCTTCATTAAAAGCAGCCATACGATAGGCCGTTGTTTCAGAGATGTCGCTGACGATTTCTTCAGAAGAATCGGCATCTTTAGGAACAGAAGCGAGACTTTGTAATTGTAAAGATTTTTCACCATCTACGGGG
The DNA here is from genome assembly GCA_003265885.1 of Candidatus Marinamargulisbacteria bacterium SCGC AG-343-D04. Classification (GTDB taxonomy): domain Bacteria; phylum Margulisbacteria; class Marinamargulisbacteria; genus AG-343-D04. The sequence continues at coordinate 2,683 of QFBQ01000049.1, read as the reverse complement.
CAAGATAAGGATATTGAATATGTTTCTCCGGGTTTAACGTTGTAAACTTTAGCATTATTTCCTTCGATGCTGACGGGAATGGCAAGAGAAACAAACAATCCTTTATCGATGTCAAAAGCTTGTACCTGGCCATCACAGTTTGTATAGGTGTTTGCATTGCTAGAGCCTTCTGAAAGGCTTAGTCCAGAAATTCGAGTAGAAGGATCGGATACCGGAGCCGACCCTTCTTGTATTTGAGAGCTTAAATCAGAGTCTAGATTAATAGCAAACGAAAGAGTAGCCTCCCCTGAGTAGGGTTCGTGTGTGTCATCGGCGATATCTTTTAAATTGGAGGTCTTTCCTCCACACGAGACCAGGAATATGGTTAGGATTGCTGCAACTACTGATGTATATAGTCTTAGTGTTTTATTTTTTTTCATTTTTTTTCTCCTCTGATTATGTTTGTAATATATTTTATACCCTATACTTAGGTTATCGTTTATAATTTTGTTTTTATTTCATTTTTTTAGTGTATACCGACATTTGTTTTTTTATGTTTAATTAGATTGGCGTAATTCAGCTTCCTCCATAAGGTTTTTTTGTAGTATTTTTTATGCCAACTTACAGGTTTGAATGGTCGGGTTTTTTACAAGAAATGTTATAAAAGAGCAGATAGTGTATGTTTTTTGAATATTTAGAGATTTTCCCTTCTTGTTTTTTAAAGAAATATTTTAGAGGAAAATTGATCAATAAAACAGATTCTACTACACTATAGAGATGAAAGAATCATCACAATCGATACAAAAAATTGCCAATGGAATTAAATCAGGGCAGGTAGGAATTTTCCCATGTGATACCGTATTGGGAATTATTGGACTAGTGACAATTGAGAATATAAAGCGTATTCGAGCTATAAAAAAAAGAGGAGATTCCCCGTTTTTATTTTTAATTCCTTCTCAAAAGTGGATTGAGAGTCTAACGGAGGGGCTCTCGGAGAGTCAAAGGATGTATTGTAAGCGATATTGGCCTGGACCAATGACCTTTATTTTTGAAAAGAGTGCACGGGTACCGGATGAATTAACGGAATACAAAGAGAGTATTGCTATTCGATACCCGCAATTCCAGCCCTTAAATACGATACTAGATGCAGTTAATGCGCCTCTTATATCGACCAGTGTAAATATTAGCGGGGAAAAGGCAGCGCGTCGTGTATCAGACTGTAATCCTGAGATTATAGATAAATGCGATTTTGTGTATGATGAATTATTGCCATCTCTTGATACAGCCTCTACTATTGTTGATATCCGAACGGATAATCCAAGCGTGATACGTAAAGGGGCAGTTGAATTTGAGCGTATTTGAAAGAGCTGTTGAGAGCGTTTTTATTTCAGATGGGTTGTCTGTTAAAGACGCGGTCGCCAGATATAAAGAGAGAAGAGAGCACGTATTAAAACGCTGTCGAGACATTACCGTTCTTACAGGGGTAAATGAAGCGCTTGGAGAAAAGAATGTTTGGGCACAGTGCGACTACCCGCTGTATCAAGATCCGTCGCTTCTTTATTTAACGGGATTAAATCAGAGTCATGTTGCATTAGTCATGAACCCTTTTAGCAAGAAGCAATACTTAGGCTTGCCTAAGCAAGATAAAAATAAAGAGTTTTGGGAGGGCTATGTATTTAGCTTTCATTCCTCAACACTGAAAGAATGCCGGGACTTGTTGGGAGTTGATGATGTATTTGACGTTCGATATTTAAAGCAGTTTATTCATGATGAAATGATGAGAGAAAAATCAAATCGTTGTGGCCTATTTTGGTATGAAACGAAAGGAAAAGATCGTGCTGTTCGGGATTCTCATTGGGCATTTAAAGCGTCACTAAAGACGTATTTTAAGCGAAAAGAGAAAAAGGTTCATCTGCATAATATACAAGGTATATTCGAAAGCAGACTTTGTTTGGATAAAGTAGATAGAGACAATTTGTTGACGGCAAACAAGTATTCAGCAGATATCTTCAAGAGGTGTTTAGCGTTATTTTCTACATATAAAACAGAAACAGAGCTGGCTGGATATGTGAAAGGTGAAATATATAAGGCATCGCCGTTGGGACAAAGTTTTCCTGCCATAGTGGCATCGGGGAAGAATGCGGCTGTTTTACATTATCATTCTAATAATCAGCCACTCGAGCCTAATGGACTAGTGTTGATAGATTTCGGATTACGTTATTTTGCTATGCCAGCAGATATTTCCCGAACCGTTCCTGCTAATGGGGTGTTTAATCCTCTTCAGAAGTTGCTTTATAACTGTGTGTTGAAAACACAGCAAGAAGTAGAAAAAAGAGTGAAGGCAGGCGTGACGGTTTCTGAGCTAAATGACGTTTGTTGGAGTTTTTTGGAGCAGGAATTAGATGAGAAATTTATATCTATTGGGGGGCATTATTCGCGTCCGTATAAAAAAGTCCCACATTTTGTGAGCCATCTGATTGGGCATTCTGTTCATGATGGAGATCCGTATCGGTATTATCGAGATGTTCCGTTAAAGGAGGGGATGGTCATTAGTAATGAGCCGGGGCTGTATGGAGAATTTGACTGCGAAATAGATGGGGTTAGATATTCCGAGCACTGTGGGATTCGTATTGAAGATGATCTATTGGTTACGGAGTCGGGATGTATTAATTTAAGTGCGTCTTGTCCGAAGACGGTGGTAGAT
>QFBQ01000048.1 GCA_003265885.1 Candidatus Marinamargulisbacteria bacterium SCGC AG-343-D04 | reverse complement strand
GATGTTAGTACGATGTTGTTCATGAAGTTATACTGTATCTTTCCACAATTTTAAAAGCGTCAAACATTTTGGAACAATAATCATACATCCTACAAGAATACTGACGAAAACACTAGTCAATACAGCTCCTGCAGACATATCTTTAATATGTTTAATAGCGTCCAGGTGTTTATTAGAGATCAAGTCTACAGTGTTTTCTAGGGCAGTATTAAGCAATTCAAACGAAATGACAGTCCCTATGCACAGTAAAACAATAGAGCTTTCAAGTACAGAAAAATCTAAAAAGAAGAAAAGAGCGATAAGAATAAGGGTAAATAGGAGATGTACTTTCATAGAAGATTCTGTTTTTATAGCATGACAAATTCCAGATATAGCGACACTAAACTTTTTGTAAATAGAAATAAGTATCATGCTGATTCTCCTAGAGCGTTTAAGATCTCATCTTGTTTTTGAAACATTTTCTTTTTTAAGGCAGGTTCGTCATCCACAAATCCAATGAGATGAAGGATACCATGAATGATTAATGTTTTTAATTCAAATTCAAGAGAATGGTTTAAATGTGACGCCTGTCGTTTAGCTTCATCAATGCAGATATAAATATCTCCATCAGGAACAGAGTGAGACCCTAAATTAAAGGTGATAACATCCGTTGTACTGTCCTTATTAAAATACTCAGAATGCAACTCAGTAATATGAGTGTCTGTCGTAAATGTGAATTCAAAATGACCTTCATGTATCTGAAGATACTGTAAGATTGAATGAATAAAGGTATCGCATTCAAAGGGAAACGAAAACGGATGATTACTATTTGTTTGAATATGAATAAGGGGTAGGTTTTGAGTCATCATGGGTAAACGATTATGTTTTTATTTTGGAATCTGGAGACTGAGATTCTAATTTTTGAATTTCTTTTTGGTAGTCTAATCTACTATGAGACATTCCTTTAAAAAGATTTAAAAATGTTGATTTAATGAGAAAGATTTCATTTAAACTTAAGGGGCATTCTGATAGTTGTTGATCATCTAATTTATCTTTAAAGATTTTATTGATTGTATTTTCAATTTTTTGAGGCGTTGGTTTTTCTAACGCTCGTGTTGATGCTTCAATAGAATCTGCGAGCATGATAATGCCAGCTTCCTTTGTTTGTGGTTTTGGTCCTGGGTATCTAAATTCATCATCAACAGATTGGGAATCTTTTTCAGCAGATAATGCTTGATTGAAAAAGAGAGACAATAATGAGGTTCCGTGGTGTTGTAAGATTATATCGACAATGATAGAGGGAAGTTTATTTTTAAGAGCCATGTCTTGGCCTTCTTTTACATGGGATAAGATGACCATTTTACTGATTCTAGGTGCAATCGTATCATGCGGGTTGTCTTTACTAAATTGGTTTTCAGAGAAAAATGAAGGGCGTTTTAATTTTCCAATGTCATGAAAATAGCTTCCAACTCGACATAAAATAGAATTGGCTTTAATGGTATCTGCAGCTGCTTCAGCTAAATTAGCGACCATTAAACTATGCTGATAGGTTCCAGGAGCATCTATCATGAGTCGTTTCAAAAGAGGATGATTTAAATTGGATAGTTCTAACAAGGTTTGGTTAGTTGTGATTTTGAAAAACGATTCAAGATAAGGAAGAATAGCTAATGTAATCATAGAGGAAAAAACACCATTACCAAAAGCAAAAAGAGCATTGATTCCATACCAAATAAAATGAGATTGCCCTTGAAGGAAGCCTATACTAAATATAATTAAAATATTTGCTGCTCCAATAAAATATCCAGAAAGAATCAACTCAGAACGTTTAAACGTTTTGAAAATCTGAAAGGTTGTGAAGGAATTGCTTAAAAAAAGAAATAAAAAAACATCATAAGAAAAGTCAAACATAATGGCGATTAAGATGCTAGCTAAGCTCCCGATAAGAAGAGAGATATTAGGAGTGATGAGAATAGACAAGACCATTGAAGAGATTGAAATAGGGATTAATAAATAAGCTAAAGCATATTTAGGTAAAATAGTGAGCTCAATACAAAAACGTGAAATGAAAATAAGGAGTAAGAGGACTAATAAAATAAGTAAGTAAAATTTGAATTGATGAACCTTACTATAAAAGACAGAAATAAATTGATAGAGAATAAGCATGCAGAACATCGAAACAAACAAAATACCAAAAAAAGGAATGAGGTTTGCTTTGTTTTGATAAATATTAAACGCTTGAAACACTTCAATATGATGATTCTGAACGATTTCAGATTCATAGATAATAGGTTGCCCTTCCTTGAAAATGGTTTTTTGATAATTAATAGACGATAAGGCTTGGGCAACAATAAGGTTCGTTTGTTCTAGATCAATGGTTAAATTAGGTTTTATAAAATGCATGACCATTTTAACCATAATATCTTGAGTAAGTTGGGAGTGATTCTGTAATGAAGAGAATAGATCGTCTTGAATGGCGGGTGTGTTTTTCTCTTTAATTCCTTCTTTTAACAAGCGGTTGATGCTAGAAAGAGTATAAAATTGGATAGAGCTTAGAGTTTTTTTATCAAGGGATTTTAGATGAAGAAGATCGTCAGAGGATAAAACTTGCGTAATATGGATGCTAAATGTTTCAATGGAGTTTGAACTAAGTTCGTCAAAAAACAGATCAATATTACCAATAATATCCTCATTTATTTGTGTGTTGATGGAGTAAACGGATCCAATACGTGACTTAACATCCTGAATATAGTCTTCGTTAATTAATTTGTCTTGAGAGGATTCAAATTCAAGGTAATAAGGCGCAGTAATAGTTTCTATACAAGTGTCGCCAATGTTGAGATTAATATTTTTGGGGATAAATGGACTATAAATAATTATAGCGCTAACCACAACAAACAACCCAATGATCAGTAGGGGAGAAAATGATGTGAATAGAGACCTAATACGAAATATTTTTCCAGAGAACATTGTCAATTCTTTTAAACCATGTCATTTGTCTTTTTGAAAACTGATGTGTATGCAATTTAATACAGTCTATCATTTTATTTTTATCGAGGCTACCATTTAAATAATCAATAACTTCTTTATATCCTATACCTTTCATAGATTGTAGATCTTGAGAGAACCCACGCTGAAGAAGAGACTCAACCTCTTGAACTAGACCTTGTGTTATCATCATATCTACTCTTGTACTAATACGCTCTTTTACCACCGTTCTGGGTACTGTTAAACCTATTACTTTTGTATCTGGACGACAGGTAGCGGAATGTTGTTTTAATTGAGAAGGGGGGAGGCCTGTGATGGCTGAAATTTCAAGAGCTCTAATAAGGTGATGTTTGTTATTAGGATGGATGAGTTTAGCAGAGACAGGATCTTTTTGACATAATAGAGCCCAGAGAGCGTCTTTTCCTTTTGTGTCATAATCTCGAGCTAGCTGATCTCGAATGTCTGGGTCGCTTTGAGCCTTTGGAAATTGATAGCGATAGAGAAAACTTCGAGAAAATAACCCGCTTCCACCACAAATAATGATAGGCCGATTAGCAGTTCTTTCAGAGTTGATAATAGTCTCGGTTAATTGAAGAAACTCAACAACAGTATAAGTTTCATTTGGCATTTTAATATCAATCAAATGATGTGGGACGAGTTGCTGTTGTTCCTTGCTGACTTTTGCAGTGCCGATATCTAAATAGCGATAGACTTGATAGGAATCCGCAGAAATAATAGAAGCGCCTTGTTCTTGAGCCAGCTGAATAGCGTAGTTTGATTTGCCTATACCTGTAGGGCCAATGATGTAAGTGATATCTTGATGTGTAGTCATAACAGATTATTTCAATGTTTTTATTGCTCCCAACCTTGGGAATATAAACTATGTTCAGTTATAAAACAATATATATAAGTTGAGGTGAGACTTGATGAATGAAGAAAATAAATTTGAGATATCAAACCCAAACCAGGTGATTATTTTAGATGGACTTTTTTTTATTAGAGATAAAGAATTTAAAAATAATTCAGACATTGTCAAGCAAACATTCCACGATTTATATACCAATATTAGTTTTAATTAGAATCATTGTTTAAAAACATTGACACAGCGATCTTTGTGTTAGATCAAGTTTAATTTATTAATCAGAACAGTTAAATTAGAGAGTGAAATAGACTCATCATCAAGAATGGAGTCTAAGTGGCGTTTAAATGACACAATATCTTTATGGAACATGGGTGGAATAGAGTCCATTGTTAGTGGGTTTTTTTTGTTAATCTGAGAGAGGATTTTGGAAAAAATTTTAATTTTTTTGATGGATAACATTTTCTGTAAAAGTTTAAATTCTTCTACTTCCCATTGGTTTTCTAGAGGAGAATGTGTCAAAAAGTGTAGGATGAGGTCAAACTGAAAAAACCGATTAATGATAGAAATAGAGGGTAATAGGTCTGCAGGATTGTAGTGTGGGAATTGTTGATAAATACTATAGAAAGAGATAAAGTGAAAATCATCATTAGGCGATGTTTTGTCTGATAATTTCTTTTGGAATTCTTTAAATTTCGTGAATGCTTTTTGAATCTGGTCAATATTTTTTAATGTGAAAAGCTGCTTAGGAATCATAAGAGCATCTATAACGGCATTTTTAATAGAGTATTCTAGATCTATAATGTGTTGATACTTTTCATCAAAGGAACAGTCCTGGGATAAGATATCTTTGCGTTTACGAGTACACCCTAATAGATAATCAATAATAAAATAAACATGAGCAATATCTGAAATACTACGCTCCGTAATTTCAACTAAGGACGTAAAAAATAAGGAACCTGTATTATTGACAACAAAGTTTGTTAACGCCGTTACGGTAATATCTCGTTTCAAGGGGTGTGTGAATAACGACGTGGAGAATTTTTGCTGAAAAAGTGATGGGAAATAATCGAGATAGAGTGAATGAAAGATGTCATGATCCATCATAGGATCCTTTGAAAGGGCCGCCGAAACATCTAATTTAATAATCGATTGTAAAAGAGCCAGCAACGGTCGTGGAAAAGGAGAATGAGTTCTTTCTAGTTTTTCAAACGTAGCTGTAGATGGAATGATAGTTGTTTTGGGGTTGATAACACCTTTCCGGATAAAGGTATTAATCAAAGTTTGATAACGAGAAAAAGATTGTTTTGATCGAATACTTTCAATAGAGATTAATTGGTGTTGCGCGATATTGTTATCGAGAACTTTTTGAATTACTTCAGGTACAGATTTTGTTAGAAGTTGGTCACGTTCTTTGAGTGATTTAATGGTTTTTTTCTGAAGGAGTTGGTCCAGGAATATTTTTAGATTTACTTCATAATCGGAAATATTAACTCCAGCAGAGTTATCAATGAAATCTGTATTCAATCGATGATTGTTTTGACTTAGTTTTAAACGAGCAGATTGAGTTATCCCTAAATTGGCTCCTTCTCCAATGATGTCACACTGGAAATCGGAATGATTAATGCGAACAGAGTTGTTCGCGATATCAGAAGCCGCAGAATGAGATTCGTTATCTTCTTTTATATAGGTTCCTATGCCTCCTAACCAAAGAAGTTCAGCTTTAATTTTTAACAGAGCGTGAATGAGTTCTTCTCCATTGAGAGCATCTTTATCTATGTTGAGTAGGTCTTTTATTTCTTTAGATAGCGTAATGGACTTGGAGGCTCTGCTAAACACACCTCCCCCTTTACTAATGAGCTTGGTAGAGTAAGAATCCCAACTTGATTTAGATAACTTAAACAAACGCTGTCTTTCTTTGTAACTAATGTCAGGATCAGGATCGGGGTCAATAAAGATGTGTAAGTGATTAAAGGCCGCAATGAGTTTGATTGTTTTAGATAGTAAAAGACCATTTCCAAATACATCCCCAGACATATCTCCGATGCCGATAGCTGTAAATGTTTCTGTGGATATATCCTTTCCAGACTCCAAAAAGTGAAGTTTAACACATTCCCAGGCACCCTTTGCGGTAATCCCTAAGTCTTTATGATTATAACCACGGCTGCCACCAGAGGCAAAGGCATCTCCTAGCCAAAAGTTGTGAGATAAAGAAATGTTGTTGGCGATATCTGAAAACGTTGCAGTTCCTTTGTCTGCAGCAACGACCATATATGGATCATCGTCATCGTAACACACCACCTGTTTAGGTTTGATAATGGCATTGGATGTATTTCGATTATCTGTAAGAGATAAGAGTCCATTGATGTATGTTTGATATTGAGTTTTAGATTCGTCACTTAAGAGTGCTTTATCAACCTTTTTTTTGATAACAAAGCCTCCTTTTGATCCGTTAGGCACAATGACGACATTTTTAACACGTTGAGTCGTAGCTAGTCCCAGAACTTCACTTCTGTAATCGCTTAAGCGGTTTGACCAGCGAAGCCCCCCACGAGAAACCGGGCCAAAACGAATATGAATACCTTCCATTTCAGGGCTGAAAACAAAAATTTCTTTAAAAGGTTTAGGATCAGGCGCTTGTAAAATAGCTCCATCAAATTTGAATGCGATAAGTTGGGAAGACTCTAGTTCATGTTGAAAGTAATTGGTGCGAAGAGTAGATTCCATCAGATTAAATAACCATTTTAAGATAAAATCTTCATTAATATCTGAAACAATGTTTAATGAATTTATGAAATTTTCTTTTAAAGATGCGCATTCAGAAACTTGCTTTTTGGCAGGGCTTGAGGAGCGATGAAAGGAAAACTTTGTATAGAAATACTGAATTAAGATAGAGATGATAGAGCCGTGTTTAAGGATACAGTCATCGATAATCTGTTTAGAATAATTGGGTTTTAATTGAAGTAAATAATTGCGATAAGCTTGAATAATAAAAATGTTTTTCCAAGTTAACGAAGAAGTGCTAATCAGGCCGTTAATGGGATCATTCGGAAGTTTTGAAGAAAAAACAGCATGAAGGCAGTCAACTAAACGAGGTTTGAATTCATCGATATCTATGGGGAACCGTTCACTATCTAAACTTTTGATTCGAAAGGCATGTATATAGCCAATCATATGATCGAGAGAGCCTACACGGGTTGTGAGCTCATCAAAGAAATAAAGCTTTAAATTTTGAAAGATAGGAATAAAATGAAAAAGGTCAATTTTTTCAATATGATAAATTAAAAGTAAAAATGCTTTTCCTGTGAGCATAGAGTCTTTATGTTGGAATGGAATAATATTGAATTGAGGAACTTGATTTTTTGTTGTTTTTTCAAAATAGATTATATCCGATACTGTATGTGCAGGGGAACGTCTTACCTTATGGTGCTGAGGGAATGCATTAATATATTTATGATATAAATCGAGGCCTTCTTTTTCTTTAAAAGAGTCAATTAAATGATCGTGTAATAATTGGTCCCAAGGACGGATAAGAGATTGAACATGCGTTTCTATCTCTTGGATGTTGGGGTACCAACGAGGCGCGTTTGGTTGAAAAAAATAAAAATGAATACGATAAAATTGTTCGCTAGGTATAGTGAAATAGTCAATTTCTGAATGGGGGATGACGTCTTTTAAATAAGAGATTATGCGAGATAGATTGGTAGAAGAAAATAAATGATTGGGAATGACAGCCATCAAGAATAAACGGGATTTATCTATTTTTCGGCGTGTAAAAAACGCGATTTCATTAGGGTTGGTAATGGAAAGTAGGTTTTCGATAATTTCTAATAAGTTTTCAGTAGGAGTTCGAAATAATTCATATTTGGGAACATTATTTAAAAAACGAATGGTTTGATTATAATTATGACTGCCTGGCCAATAATGTTTCTCCTCAAAAATTTTATTTATTTTTAATTTAATAATAGGTGTTTCAATGTTTTTTGTAAGAAGAGAACTACGTTTTAATAAGCCTAAAAAGTTATATTCAATCCATTTATTTTTACTTAAAGGGATTTTTAAACTTAAGCGCATTAAATCTTCAGAGCGTTTTACGGGGCTATGAAATTTTATAGAATCAAATAAAAAAGGAGATCGGTATTCAGAAAATAGCTTTGCCTGAGTTTTTACCGTATCAAGTAGACGTGATTTTGTGAGTTTAAGGTAGGTACTGTTAAGTATCCCTAGGCCACTTCCTTTTTTTTGAGTAACTGTAATGTCTTTATTGGATTTAGAGATTATAAATTCTGTGTATCCAAAAAAAGAAAAGTGTCCAGAACCTAACCAATCTAACAATTCAATCCATTCGGTATGAAAATCTTTTTTTGGAGTAGGATTAAGCGCCACATCTTTTTGAACAGCCATTAAATTTTTTAACATAGATGAAAAGTCATGTGTAACAAATTGAACGGCATATAAGTGACGTAATAGTTCTTGTCGTAGGTCCTTAAATGAAATAGGTTGAGAAGGCAGTATGCATTCAAAATAACACGATGAAAGAAGAGGCGTTTTTTCTTTGGGTTTTTCAATGAGAATAGCTTTGTTTAATTTGTTTTTATAAACAGAAAATAAAGGGTGATACATTTTTGAAACTTGTAAATTAAAGGATTTGAAAACATTTTCAAGTGTAAAAACAAGATATTGAGCATCATGACAAACAAGTTCAATGCATACGGTATCATCTTTTTGGAATAGATTGAGAAATTCTTTTGACGAGGATTCAATGACATTTAAAAATGTAGTAAACCGTTTCTCAAGAAAAGAAAGTAAAGACTGATGGGTATACTCTTGAATAGATTTAGGAGTGAGAGAATTTAAATAACATACACAAAATTGTTGTAATAAAGGGTTTTTTTGGGTGTTCTTATAGATAGCTTTTTCAAGCTTTTTTTTATGATTGACGAAGATTTCAGGATTATTGATTTTCTTCATTTTCGACATTATTGTAACTCACTTCACTTTTTTTTCATACCAATAAATGTTGTAATCTCATCCAAAGTTTCTTAATATTCCCATAATGAGCAAAAAGAAAACGTTTTTTATAGATATCGGTAATACCAGTTTAAAATACTGTAGTTATCATAATGGGGATTATCAAATAGAGAACAGCTTGGAAGCGAAGGATGTCAATAAAGAGCGAGTTGAGCAATTATTTTCAGGGACCTATTGTCTTATTTGTTCTGTTGTCCCGGATATAGATGGTTTGTTTAAGAGTATAAGATCAATAGAGTGCGTGTTTATTTCACCTGCAGCTATCCCTTATATTTCTACACATGTTGATCATGTTGAACAAGTTGG
>QFBQ01000047.1 GCA_003265885.1 Candidatus Marinamargulisbacteria bacterium SCGC AG-343-D04 | reverse complement strand
CCCTAAACGAACCCTTTTTAGTTCTAGCAACTCAAAACCCTATAGACCAAGAAGGGACCTATAATTTACCAGAAGCTCAGGTAGATCGTTTTATGATGAAAGTTACGATCGATTATCCTTTAAAAGAAGAAGAAAGAATCATTATTGAACGGATGTCTGGGGTTGAGACTCCAGAAGTGTCTGCTGTGATTAATGCGGATGATATCAAGCGTGCCAGAGAAGTTGTGAAATCAGTCTATTTTGATGACAAAGTTAAAGATTATGTGTTAGATATAGTGTCTGCAACAAGAAATCCTAAAGATTATAATTTGTCAGAATTAGAAGCTCTTATTAGTTATGGAGCGTCACCTAGAGCATCGATTGCCTTGATTAAGGCGGGGAAAGCACATGCCTTTATTCAGGGTAGGGGTTTTGTATCTCCTGAAGATATTAAAGCTATTGGTAAAGATGTGTTACGTCATCGCGTCATTCCATCTTTCGAAGCCGAGGCTGAAAATATGACCTCTGATATGATTATAGAAAAGATTTTTGCGGAGATAGAGGTTCCCTAAACAGTTCTATGATTCCCAAAGAGCTTATTCAAAAAGTAAAATCTTTAGAAATTAAGACTCGGAAAATAGTAGATTCTACGTTTTCGGGTAATTACCAATCGGCCTTTAAAGGCAAAGGTCTCAACTTTGCAGACCTTAGATCCTATCAAGTAGGCGATGATGTTAGGTCTATCAACTGGAAAGTGTCTGCGCGAAGTTCGGATACTCACGTTAATTTGTTTGAAGAAGAACGTGAACTCAATGTGATTATTTTAGTGGATGTTAGTGGATCTGGATATTTTGGGTCTAGAGAAAAAACAAAGATGGATATGGCTGCTGAAATTGCGGCTGTTTTGGGTTTTTCTGCTGTTAATAATTCAGATAAAGTTGGTTTGTTACTCTTTTCAGATGTGGTTGAACGCTTTATTCCACCTAAAAAGGGGAAAGAGCATATGTTGCGAATTTTACGTGATATTTACTACACAAGTCCGTCATCTAAACAAACGAATATATCTGTTTCTATGACTCATATTATGAATATGGTCAAAAAACGTTCGGTTATTTTCTTGATTTCAGACTTTTTAGATCATCATTATTTGAAATCCATGAAAATTGTAGCTAAAAAACACGATTTGGTGCCTATTGTCATTGAAGATTCACGAGAAATAGAGTTGCCAAAATCAGGTATTTTAGCATTAGAAGACCAAGAATCAGGGCAAGTGATGTATGTAAATAGTGGATCCGCTTCTGTTCGAAAAGCGTATCACAATATGAAATATGCGAGTCGCTTAGAACAAGATAGACATTTTAGAAGTATGAATTGCGATTCTATCCGGCTTAATACTGTAGATGATTATGTCCTTCCCTTGATTCGATTTTTCAATAAGAGGTTACAGCGTTTATGATGAAAGCAGTTGCGCTTTGCTTGCTGTGTTGGAGCTCTGTTTTTTTTGCAACAGAGCCTACTATTCAGGTTGTAGTGTCTCCGAATCAGCTTAATATAGGGGATTTGTGTGACTATTCTGTCCATCTTTACTTTGATGAGTCGTATAGTTTGGTCAGTATACCTCAAAAACGTGATTTTAAGGCCAATGCAGATATTGAGTTTAATGAGCATAGGGTCAGAAAAGAATCTGAAAATGGGAGACGCTATGTCCATTTGGAGTATAGTTTTTATGTTTTTGGAGTAGGAGATCAAGTGATTCCTACTCAGCAGGTCGCTCTAAAAGATCAAGTTAGTGGAGACTTTGATTACTTGGAATTGCCTGCTCAAACTATACACGTGGCTTCTGTTCGTCAAAATGATTCTTTTGATGTGAGGTTATCGTCTTTGTTTTATATCGAAAAAGACTTGAACTGGGGAGGAGTGTTAGGGATCTTTTTCGGAGTGTTGCTACTTGTTTCTGCTGTAGTTTATAGTGTTTATAGATGGAGACAGAGACCTGAAAATGTGTCTGAAAAGACTTTTGTTAAAGATTCTAGGACGCCTATTCGTCGTGCTTTAGATGAACTGAAGGATTTGTTTGATAGTTATGAGAAAATGCCTGTCAAAGATTTTTATGTTCTCTTTAGTGAGATTGTTAAACGCTATTTATCCTCTGTATATTCTGAAAATGTTGTAGAAATGACGTCTTATGAAATTAAACAACTTGTTACTAATCGGTTAAATGAACAAGATTATCGGCGATTAAAGCATGTGTTGGATTTTAGCGATGCGATAAAATTTGCTCAACAGGTCCCGTCTTTAAAAGATAGCCAGGATGTTTATAATAAAGCAGTTGTGTGTTTAGAGAAAATTGATCATTCGTTCGATGATCCTTCTCAAGGAGTAAGGAAGGGATGATATTTTCTGATCCATTGTGGTTGTTATGTTTAATCCCTCTTTTTGGGATGATGTTCTTTCATTCTCGTATCGTATTGATTCCTACGATTTTATTTTCAGATGTGTCTGTATTTAAAGAAATTGAGCATAAATCTACCAAATATATGTCTTTTATTTCACGGTATTTACGATATTTTATTTTGATTTTAATTGTGTTGACGCTGGCTCGCCCACAGTCCGTTCATATTCAACGAGAAATGATATCTGAGGGAATAGATATCATGATGGTGTTGGATGTTTCTCAAAGTATGGCAGCGGAAGATTTGCAACCTACAAATAGACTAGAGGTCGCCAAAAATACGATGAAAACCTTTGTGTCTCAGCGGCAAGGAGACAGAATTGGTTTAGTGGTGTTTGGGTCTGATGCCTATACACAGTGTCCATTAACGACAGATTATGACATTTTAGGGGGCTTGTTTGATGATATTCATTTATCAATGGCAGGAGATGGAACGGCAATTGGGATGGCTATTGCAACAGGGTTGAATCGCTTGAAAAGCAGTGATTCAAAATCGAAAATTATGATTTTGTTAACAGATGGTGAGAACAATGTAGGAGAGTTGGACCCACTGAGAGCTGCAGAATTAGCACGAGATTTAGGAGTTAAAATCTATACCATTGGTGTTGGACAAGAGGGGGGGGCTCCAGTGCCTTTTGAGCACCCTGTTTACGGGAAAGTATATTCAAATTATATGACCTATTTAGATGAAGATACATTGAAATCTATTTCACGAGAGACGAATGGTTATTATTTTAGAGCGGTAGACTCTGACAGTTTAGAAACGATCTATTCGCGTATTGATAATTTAGAAAAAACAGAAATTAAAAGCAATCAATATACAGAATTTTATGATTTTTTTCCGACACTGTTAATGTGGATTTTAATCTTGATTTTGTTAGAACTTATTGTATTTAATAGTGTTTTTGTGGTGTCGCCATGATTTTTAAATTATCACAACATAGTACTTGGTTTTTGGTCTTGTTACCCGTTCTGGTTTTGATGGTGTGGGGTTACCGCAGACGTCATCACCAACTGGGAGATGTGATTGATGTATCGTTATGGAAACGCATTATTCCTCATCTCAGTTATTCTAGACGTTTTTGGAAAAGATTATTATTGTTTTTGGGCTTGGTGTTTGTCATTATTGCATTGTTACGTCCTCAATATGGGGTTGTTTTTGAACAGGTTGAACGACGGGGACATGATATTTTTATTGCCTTTGATTTATCCAACTCTATGTTGGCTCAAGATGTTAGACCTTCTCGATTAGAACATGCAAAACGTGAGGTTTTAGGCCTTATTGATGAATTGAAAGGAGACAGAATTGGTTTAATTGCGTTTGCTGGAGATGCCTTTGTCCAATGTCCTTTAACAACAGATTATTCAGCTTTAAAAATGTATTTGGATATCTTGGATCCTGCTATTATTCCTGTTCCTGGTACGGATGTGGCCACGGCTATAAAGACGGCTAGGCTCACGTTTAAACGTGTCTCACAGGGGAATAAACCTATTTTGATATTGATTACAGATGGGGAATCTTTTGAAAACGATCCTGTGAAATCTGCAGAAGTTGCAGCCGAAGAAGGGATGACTATTTATACCATTGGTATTGGATCTTCTTCAGGGGAACCTATTCCTGAGTTTGATGCTAAAGGGCGTTTAATCGGGTACAAAAAAGATAAACAGGGAGAAGTTGTTGTTTCTAAGTTGAATGAAGGTCTATTAAAACAAATTTCAGAGTTATCTGAAGGGAAATATTTTCATTCATCTTTGGGCTCTTTTGTAATGGATAAGGTGTATAAAGACATTTCTTTTTTTGAAAAACAACGATTAGAGGAGTCTTTATTGAAAATTCATAAAGATCGCTATCAATGGTTTCTGGCTATTGCCTTATTGTTTTTATGGGGAGATTGTTTGCTTTTAGATCGACGACGCAAGCCCTTTAAGCCGCGAATGGAGGGACGTGATGATCATTAGGATTTTCTGTGTAATATGTGTGATGACCACAACGATTCTGGGGGTTGATTTGCCAGAATATATGTTAAATCGTAAGGTGGAATCGGCTGTGGAATCGTCGGATTATGAGAAAACTGTTGAACACTTGTCTGAGTTATTAACCCATGATGCTGAAAACGGACGTTATCTTCATAATTTAGGGCAGGCTCACATGAAATTAGAGAAAACGGATGAGGCCATTTCCTATTATAATCAAGCGTTAAAACTATTGCCAAAAGATGAACAGGAAGAGACAAAGCTCAGTTTAAGTGGAGCACATTTGGCGAAACAAGAAGTGGATCCGGCAATAGAATTGCTTAAATCTATTGTGAAAGATAATCCCAATAATAGAGATGCAAAACACAATTTAGAACTTGCTTACCAATTAAAAGATATTCAAGAGCAGCAACAGCAGCAGCAACAAGATCAAGAAGATCAATCTGATGATCAACAAGAACAGGATCAGGAAAATGAATCTTCTTCTGAGGGTCAACAAGATCAAGAAGAGTCTGAAGATAATCAAGATTCATCTACACAAGACGATGACAATAATCAAGAAGAGTCCTCTGAAGAAGAACAGCAGTCTGAAGAACAAAGTCCTGAAGAACAAAGTCCTGAAGAACAACGAAATGAAGCATTAGAAAAAGAAGAAGAAGAGCAAAAGAAAAAAGAAGAGCAAGCCCGTGATATACTAGATACACTGGCGCAACGAGAAGAAGAAGCTCGGAAAAAATATGCGCAACAACAACGTGCAAAAGTAAAGGTAGATCATGATTGGTAAATTAAAATGTCTCTGTGTAGGATTTCTATTATTAGTTGCGAGTACAACAGCTGTTCATGGGGTGTCGGTGTCTGCTTCTGTGGATAGAAGTTCTTTAACGGTTAATGATACCTTTGAATACAAGGTTGTGGTTCAAGGGGCATCTAAATCTATATCGATTGATCCAGAATTTTTGCGAGAATTTCATGTTATTCGTCAGTCTACTTCTCAGAGCTATCGTATGGTGAATGGAACTGTCTCGGCATCTCACATTAAATCTTTTGCGTTACGTCCTCGAAAGGTAGGCGAGTTTACTATTCCTGGAGCGAAAGTTATTGTAGATCAACAAACCCTACAAACAGAGCCTATTGCGGTTTCTGTTGTAGAGGGATCGATAGCCCCTTCCACGCCTGCAGCATCTACCCAAAGTTCAGTAGAGGTAAAACCACAGTCATCTCAGGCGTCTCCAGACATCTTTTTATTGGCGCAATTGAGTAAAAATACGGCCTATGTTGGGGAAGAAGTGCAGTACAAACTGTTTTTGTATCGACGGGTATCACGCTTAAATGATTTAAGCTATAGCTTACCTGATTTTGGTAGTGTGTTATCTGAATCTTTGCAACGAGATACTCAGACATATCGTAAATCTTATGGAGGAAAGGCGTATTATGTGCAGGAGATAGACCGCCGTGCTTTGTTTCCTTATGAATCCGGGCAGCTATCTATCGCGTCTTCTGAGGCAGAGATTACCTTAGGTTTTTATTTTAATTCTCAACGTATTCGCTCAAATACATTAGAGCTGACTATTCTTCCTGTTCCTGAAGACTCTAAACCCACGGACTTTTCTGGTTTAGTAGGGACCTATACATTAGAAAAGCCTGTATTGGAGTCTCAAGCCTTTGTTCAAGGGAAGCCTGTTGCTATAAAGATTACGGTGAAAGGGATGGGGAATTTGAAACAATTATCTGAATTGACGGTCAAAGGGGACGACGACTTTAAAGTGTATAAATCTTCTGTCACGGATCAAATTACTTATATAGACCAAGTTCAAGGTGAGCGCCACTTTGAATATATTATTGTTCCTAAAAAAAGTGGGATGATGTCTTTACCGCAGTTTATGTTTAGTTCCTTTTCGCCAGAGACAAAGACCTATCACGTGTTTCGTACTCAGCCTATAGATGTCGATATCATTGCGTCTGGGGAAGCAGTGATTAATGATGAGAAAGCAGGTGTTGGGTTATCTGTTTTAAATGAGGATCTCCATTATATTGTGGAGTCTTTTTCTTTAAAACAGGAAGCTCGTCATTTTTCAGAACATGTCTTTGCCTGGGTTTTAGGGGTGTTAAATGGCACGTTTTTTCTGTATGTCTTTGGCGTTTTTCTCGATCAAAAAGGGTATTTACAACATGTAAAACAACTCATTCAACGAAATCCTAAGCAGCGGGCTCTTAAATCCTTGAATCTATTAAAAGGGGACGTATCTTCAGAGTCTTTTTTATCGGAGTTGCAAGGCGTTATGTATGAATTTTTAGGGTCTGTTCTAAAGCGTTCCGTTCAGGGGGTCACACAACAAGAATTGGCCACAAAATTATCTCAATCAGGGGTGTCAGAGTCTAACATTAAGGATGTTAAGGTCTTTTTTGACCGCTGTTCTTTTTTGGCGTACTCGCCTAAAGCAGATGTTCATTCGACCTCGAAGGAATTAGTTGAAGAGGCGATTTTGCTCGTTAAAAAAGTAAAGAAAGATGTATAATCAAAAAGGAGTATCATGATGATTAAAAAATATTTATCTCTAGTTGTTTTGATGATGGTGTTTTCTAGCACAGTGTTTGGTTCTTTGATGTTGAATCAAGCTGAACAATTTTATAAAGATAAAAAATACGATAAAGCACTTATAACCTATCAACACCTTCTAGAATCGTCTCCTAAATCTGTATCATTGCTTTACAACATAGGAAATACCTACTTTAAACTTAATAAAGTGGGGTATTCTATCGGGTACTACAGACGAGCCTTAAAGTGGGAACCTCTTAATAAAGATATTCGATATAACTTAACATTGGCTAGAAAAGGAGTGGTAGATTCTGCTTCAGTCCCCAATTCTATTTACCAAAAAGTGATGGGATGGGTGGCCTTGATTTCCTTAAATATGAGTTACTATATTTTGATGCTCAGCCTCTTTTTTGTCTTATTAGTGTTTTGGTGCTTACAAAAAAAGAAGTTTTCCAGAGAAATATTAATGAACGTGGCGGTGGTGAGTGTCGTGACCTGTGCGATGGCCTTTGTGTTGTTTTTTTTAACCATGAATCGGTATAGCCAGGATTATGTTGTGGTCATAGAAAAGAAAGCGTCTGTCTATTCTGGCCCTTCAGATGTGATGGCCTTGTTGTTTTATGTTCATGAAGGGCATGAATGTAAGATAGTAAATACATCAGGAAGATGGTCAGAAATTGAGTTGTTAAATGGGTTTAAGGGCTGGATTCCTACGGAGAGTTTGTTTTCTATTTAGGGTCTTTGCCGATCTGACTAAGTCTATCTTCCTTTTCTTGTCTTTCTTTTTTAGCTTGAGCTATTGTCTCTTTGACTTTATGCTGTAGTAGCGTTAACTCATCTATGGTGAAGGTTTCTGACTTACTTAAACTTAGGCTGCTTTTTATATCGTTCCATTCAAATGGTACTTTTGTCTTTATAAACTTTGGTTTTTCTTTTTCTCCATCACTGTCTTGTTTTAGAGGATGTAAATATGCTCCGTCAAATCTTTTAAGTTCTTCAAGAGCTTGATTAATCAGACTTTCAATTTTAGCTTTTTTATCTTCAGTGCTTTGAGCTTTTGGAGGATTTTTTACGTGATGGTCGAAAGGGAATTGATTTGTCGGGGGTTTTAAGATGCTTCTTGGATTGTTCGCTGGACTGCTCGGACTGCTCATTACTAATCTCCTTTTTATGTTTATTCCCATATATTTTATATTTTAATCATTTTTTTAATTAAGTAGTGGGTTTTATAAGAGAGTAGAGGAGCTTTTTTTCGAGATTGGAGGAGCTTGTTTGTTATCTTCGGAATAAAACCTATGATATTATTAATGGGTATAATATCAAAGTTTAATTAAAAGGAGTAGAAAATGGCTAAAGGAAGAGATGCGAAAAAGGCAGTTAAAAAACAACCTTTATTGAGTGCTAAGGAGAAAAGGGCTAAGAAAAAGGAAAAAAAACAGTCTAAATAGGGTGTGACCTCTTTCTTAAACGTAATGTTTTGAGAAATATTTTAAAATGAGAGTTTTCTCATGTGTTTTTATATTTTGATATTAAAGGTTCCGTGTAAAGAGTCGTTATCAAATTTTAATTGGTAAAATTGTAAACAAGTGAGAATTTTTGTTATATCGTCATCAGATTCTGCCGTTATTGTGAGTGAAAACTCGCTATCATTCTTAAATATATAGTCATCCACCTCGATGTTACTCTTTGCTTTTAATTCAAAGATTTTATCTCTGATTGTTTGACCTGGTTTAGCTGAAATGGTTTTGGCTAAAGTACTTTTGTTGTGCGAATAGAGAGTAGGACTTGTAGGAATGTATGGCATACTATCTATTCTAACTTATTTTGAATATTTTAAAAGTTATTTTACGTTTTATTGTCCTTAAAATAGGGTAAGTCATTACTATAGGGGAGGATTTAATGAAAAAAAACAAAAAACAATATTCAGCTAAGAAAAAAACTCGGTCATCTTTTAATGAACAGTTTGGGAAAAAACATTCTCAAAATATTAAAACAGGAATTCATAGAAAAGTACCGGGACGTTAGTCTCTTCTTTTTCTTGTCGTAGGATTTTTTATCTTATGACTAAGGTGTCGAAGTTTTATACATATAAGACTTTGATACTTTCGATATCGTTATATTAAAAAAACGTCAGATCTTGGAGTAGGGTTGTTGTTATGTAGTCGCTCCACCCTCATTCGCTATTTCTAATGTACTATGACGTAGAAATTTCACGGCTGCTTTAAAGAGATCAGACCCTTGTTTTAA
>QFBQ01000046.1 GCA_003265885.1 Candidatus Marinamargulisbacteria bacterium SCGC AG-343-D04 | reverse complement strand
TCTACTGTTCTCCCTCTATCATTTAAAGAGGTACTTACTGAATCTTCTGATAAGTGATTAAAATCAACCCAAAAATCTATCACATTAGCCACCGAAGCAAACCCAGGAACTCCTCCATTGTAAGGAACTACAAAGTCTGATGTACCATGAAAGGTAATCACGCCAAAAGGGTGAGAAGGATTACACGTAGATAGATCTCCAATCATGGTTCCCGATATAGACCCAACTGCTGCAAAAAGTGAGCTCTTGTGGCACGCTAGCCCATACGACATAAACCCTCCATTGGAATAGCCCACTGCATAAACTCTATTAGAGTCAACTGAATACTCTGATGATAAATGAGAAACTAAAGATTCAACAAAACCAAAGTCATCTGTACTACTTTTATTGTCTTCTCCAACATAAGCATTCCATTCAGAAGTTCCAGAACCTCCAACTAAACCCTGCGGACAAACAAGAATCACATTATTATTTTCAGCTAAAGAGGTCATATTTGTAAGATTACAATACTCTGTTGCATTACCTCCATTTCCATGAAAATTGAACAAAAGAGGCATTCGAACACTTCCATCATATGAGCTAGGAACATATAAAATATACTCTCTTCGTGAATCTCCATGAATAAAGATTTCAGCTTCAGGATTTTCAGTAACCGTTGTTTTGCTAGTTGCTGTATTTTCTGACGAATCACCTAAAGACGAACAACCCTGGATACAAAACATCAAACTCATCAAAATACTTAACAATAAAAATTTCATAAAATCACTCCTATTCATATTCTAAAGGATCTTTAATCCCCACTTCTAAAAAACCTTTCAACCTTAAAAGACACGCAGGACAACGTCCACAAGCAGGGCGTTTTCCTTCATAACACGTATGACTTTCTTTTAACCATTCGAGCTTTCCTAAAGTTTCCATCATTCGAACAGTTTCTGCTTTAGTAAGAAACATTAAGGGAGTACGAATATCAAACTCATAATCCATAGCAAGATTCAAACTTTGTTGGAGTGATTTCACAAAATCATCACGACAATCGGGGTATCCTGAGTAATCTGTTTGGCATACCCCTGTGTAGAGAATCCGAACCCCCTTTTGTTTTGCACGTACAGCTGCGACACTGAGAAAAAACAAATTTCGACCATCGACAAAGGTAGAAGGAAGCTCCCCTTCTTTATGTTCGATAGGCATATCTTTTCTAGTCAGAGAATTGTCCGTTAACGATGATATAAACGGTAATGAAATCACTTCAAAAGGAACCTTTGCAATATCTGAAATCCGCTGAGCTTGAGTTAATTCTATACGATGACGCTGCCCATAATCAAAGCCTACAGCCATGACTTCCCCAGGAAAATCATGACAGGCTTGAGCTAAACAAGTGGTAGAGTCTTGACCTCCAGATAACAAAACTAGTACTTTCATATTCTTAAGTATACAAAGAAAATAAAAAAAGGAAAAAAAGAAAAAAAAATGTTAAGACAACAGGCAATACGCCATCAAAGACCATCCCAGAGAAAAAAAGGTAATCCCACCAACAAAATATCAATAAAAGATATCCTAAATCTAAGCACTCCCCCCGGTAAAATACTGGATAACACAACAATATCTACAGTCTATCCTACATCTTTTAAAGGACATAAACGGACGATAAAAAAAAGTTTAAGCACCTTTGGAGCAGTCTTATTAACTATTGCTATATTAGATACAATAAAAAATAAAAACCCAATAATAAGGGACCTCACTGACTTAATGTTTGAAAACCCAAGAGAGGCAGACGATTATTATTCAAAATTAAAAATCACCTCTAAAGAAGGTCTTAAACAAAAAACAGATGACCTCTGCTTTGTATTGGCTAACTTAGAAAGTACAAGGATAGCACTAACTCAACAACAAAATAACACACAACACCATTTAACCCCGCTTCAATTGGCAGCCATTTTCAACATAACCAACGAAAGGTGTCTTCACGTTTTAATAAATAATGAAAAAGAAGTGTGTTCTCGAGCTTTCTCATGGCTTACTAATGAAACCCCGATTAAGCGTTCCCCAGTAGCTTGGGCCATACTATTTGGGAATAATAATATGTTGAAAATAATGAGTAAGAATAAAATAAACATTAAAAGTGCCGAAGGTGGTTTCAACAAAAACGGGCAGCCACAAACAATTCAACACTTAGCATTAAACAGTAAAAACGTGAATACAATATGGATAGTTTTCCCTGAAATAAAAATAAAATTACTATGTCTATTAATGGCCACACTCCCATTAGTTTTTCTATATAGTATGAATCTCAATAGTCTAAATGAAAAAAGTTAAATGAGTATATGGTAGCGGGGGCAGGACTCGAACCTGCGACCTTCGGGTTATGAGCCCGACAAGCTACCGCTGCTCCACCCCGCGTCAAGGTCAAACAGCGTAGCAAAGGCTAAAGAATTTTGCAACGGTTTTAAATAAAGACAAAGATCATTCAAGCATTATCTTCCTCATGATATACTAAAATCACTATGCCTGAACAAGACGATATAGAAGAATCCCGAATCATCTCTTCTTACACAAAAGAAGAAGACCACCAAGAAAAATCACTGCGTCCAAAAACCATAAAGGAATTTATTGGACAAGAAAAATTAAAGAAAAACTTAGGCGTATATATTGAGGCAGCAAAGATTCGTGAAGAGTCCATAGAACATGTCTTATTATATGGTCCTCCTGGACTAGGGAAAACAACACTTGCGAGCATCATTTCACTAGAGATGAACGTCAATATTAAAATCACGTCAGGGCCTGCTATAGAACGCCCTGGTGACTTAGCCGCCATTTTAACCAATTTAGAAGAAGGAGATGTCTTGTTTATTGATGAAATCCATCGTTTGAACAGATCTGTTGAAGAAGTATTATATCCAGCAATGGAAGATTTTGAATTAGATATTATCATTGGCAAAGGCCCATCAGCTAGATCCATTCGATTAGACGTCGCTAAATTCACATTAATAGGAGCAACAACACGTGTGGGACTTTTATCTGCTCCGCTTCGTGATCGATTTGGGATTATTGAACGATTAGAATATTATCTCCCTGAAGAATTAGAAGACATCATCACAAGAGCCGCTTCTATTTTAAATACAAAGATCAATAAGACAGCCGCTCTTGAGGTGGCAAAACGGTCTAGAGGAACACCACGAATAGCCAATCGTTTATTAAAACGAGTCAGAGATTGGGCTCAAGTTCACTCTCATGAAGAGATTACCACAGACAATATTCAAAAAGGGTTGGAAGGCCTAGGTATTGATGACATAGGCTTAGATGATATGGACCGATTATATTTAGATGCACTGATTTCAAAGTTTAATGGAGGCCCGGTAGGGGTAGAAACAATTGCAGCCTGTATTTCAGAAGAATCTGAAACACTAGAGGATGTTGTGGAACCTTATTTACTGCAGCAAGGGTTTATAGAAAGAACGGCAAGGGGACGAACAAGCACGGCTAGAGCCTATACACATTTAGGTCTAGAAACCCCCGCCAATAAAGTACAAAAACAAACAGAATTATTTTAAAAAAAGAAAGGACAAAAAAAGTGGGAAACAAAAAACGTGAAGCATTTATAGAACGACAAACGAACGAAACAGACATTTTTCTTGAATTTTCTATTGATGGAAGTGGAGAGGCTAAACTAAAAACAGGCATTGGTTTTTTAGATCATATGTTGGATTTATTTACAAAGCACGGATGTTTTGATTTAACCTGTAAAGTCAAAGGCGATTTACATGTAGATTTCCATCATTCTGTTGAAGATGTAGGCATTTGTTTAGGGCAAGCCTTTCATAAAGCCATGGGAGATTTTAAAGGCATTACACGTTTTGCGAATGTAGTAGTACCTATGGATGAATCATTATGCAGTTGTGCCATAGATATTAGCAACAGACCTTACTTGGGATTTAAACATTCATTTAATAATGAAAAAGTAGGAAACTTTGATACAGAACTTGTTGAAGAATTTTTTAACGCCTTCGTCAACAATGCTCGTATTAATTGTCATATCGCTATCCAAGAAGGAAAAAATACCCATCATAAAATTGAAGCCTGTTTCAAAGCATTTGCGGTATGCCTGGATAAAGCAACTCAACTAGATCCAAGAAAAACAGATATCCCCTCCACTAAAGGTTTATTGTAAAAAAACTAAGGTTTTAGCTAGAAAAATATGACAAGACTAGAATCGAAAGCTGTTACTTGATAGACTTATACATATGGCTCCCATAAAGAAAAAAAACAAAAAAGACTCTAATCAAAACAAGCAAAAAAAAGAATGGCGAAATGCTATTTGGTACTTCTTAATTGGGTTAATGTTCATCTCTATTATCTCAAGTTACTTTACAGAACCTGCTGGTCCCAAACAAGCCACCTTTTCATATTTCATTAGTCAGTTAAATCAAGGAAATCTACAGGAAGTCACATTACGAACATCTGAACAGGTCGTGATGGCAAAAACAACCGATGGAGAAGTATTCAAAACCTACTATATCAACTACCCAAATCTTATTTCTGAACTTCAAGATCAAAATATTAATATAAAGATCAATCCACAAAACAGCAATTGGTTATGGGGAACTTTAGCACAAATATTTCTACCCTTTTTACTGATACTACTTCTTTGGTTTTTTATTTTCAGACAAGCTCAAGGGATGAACAATCAAGCGATGTCATTTGGAAAATCAAAAGCCTCCCCATGGAGAAAAGATGAGAAACAAAAAACAACCTTTAAAGATGTAGCAGGTGTAGATGAAGCTGTAGAAGAATTAAGAGAAATAGTAGATTTTTTAAAGAAACCTGACAAATATAAAGATATTGGGGCAAAGATTCCAAAAGGCGCATTATTAATGGGTCCTCCAGGAACAGGGAAAACATTACTTGCAAAAGCAATTGCAGGTGAAGCCGATGTCCCATTTTTCAGCATTTCTGGTTCGGAATTTGTTGAAATGTTTGTTGGAGTAGGCGCGTCACGAGTGAGAGACTTATTTAATCAAGCCAAAAAAAATCAGCCATGCCTTATCTTTGTAGATGAAATTGATGCTGTAGGAAGACACCGTGGAGCAGGACTAGGTGGGGGCCATGACGAACGCGAGCAAACACTGAACCAACTCCTTGTAGAAATGGATGGATTTGATCCGAAACAAACGATTATCATTATAGCCGCTACAAATAGACCTGACATTTTAGATCCAGCCTTATTACGGCCTGGAAGATTTGACAGGCAAGTCACTGTTCCAAAACCCGATATAAAAGGACGGTTAGAGATATTAAATATTCATTCTCAAGAAGTAAAAATGGAAAAAAACATAGATTTAGAGGTTATTTCGCGTGGAACACCGGGCTTTACAGGTGCTGACCTTGCAAACCTTGTAAACGAAGGAACCTTATTAGCAGCAAGAAAAAACAAAAAATTAGTCAGAATGGCAGATCTAGAAGAAGCTATGGAACGAGTTATTGCTGGGCCACAACGAAAATCTAGAGTCATGTCTGATCATGAGAAAAAAGTCATTTCATACCATGAGGTTGGTCACGCACTCGTAGCAGCCTATGCGAAAGATGTTGATCCTGTTCACAAAATCAGCATACTTCCTAGAGGACAAGCTCTTGGATACACCTTACAACTACCTATAGAAGATAAATATCTCATGTCTAAAACACAGATATTAAGCACCCTTGAAGTTCTCATGGGCGGAAGAGCAGCAGAAGAAATAGTATTTAAGGAGATCACCTCTGGAGCATCAAATGATATTGAACGGGCAACAGAATTATCTCGAGCACTTATCTGCACATACGGAATGAGCTCAAACTTAGGAACACGAAAATATGGACAAGGTAATCAACAAGTCTTTTTAGGAAAAATGTATGGAAATGAAAACAAAGACTATTCCGACCAAACAGCAAAAACCATTGATGATGAAATACAAAGCATCATTAACACCGCCTATACAAATGCAAAAAAAATCATACTTAAACACAGAAAAACACTAGATACAATTGCCACCATTCTACTTGAAACAGAAACAATAGATAAAGAAGAATTTGAAAAACTTTTAGGCAATAAAAAGAAAGACACAAAGAAAGAAACGACAAAAAAAGAAGTTTCTTCTAAAACAAATTAAAAAGCCTTTAGAGCTTTCATTCTCTGTAAAAACAAACATGACGATCCTCACATTTTTGAGTATACTTAATGCTTATGTCGGGGCGTGGCGCAGTCCGGTAGCGCACTAGTATGGGGTACTAGGGGTCGCTGGTTCAAGTCCAGTCGCCCCGACCAGGAAGAGTTAATGAAAAAAAATACAAATACAATTTCGTTTGTTATATTTAAAAACAATTCAGGTAAAAGCACGTCTTTAACTTTACAAACTCGTCAAATAAAACTGATATGTGCAGGGATTTTGCTTACATTTTTAACCTTAGGCATTGGCATTTATCTCTCTTATAATACAAATATCAAACAAGTCGCCTATTCCCAATTAAAAAAAGAAAATAGACACTACCAAGAAAAAATAAAAAATATAACCGAAACATATGAACAGATGTCTACTGAACTTTCAAGTTTAATAGAAAAAGAAGAAGAATTGGAATTATTACTAGGAAAGGTACACGTAAAACGTCGAAAAAAAAAAAGGAAAAAAGTAAAAGCTTATAATAAAGAATTTTCTAAACTTCTGAACTCTCCTAAAGATAGCATAGAGAAACTATATATAGCCTCAGCATTTATCAGCAATTATTTAGATATTTATAAACAAAAATATAACGGACACCTAGATAAAACACACTATATGATCACTAAGTTTGAACACACACCGTCTATACACCCATTATATGGGAATTTAATGTCTCGTTATGGATGGAGAAGTCACCCTGTCTCAGGAAGAAGACGTTTTCATAGAGGAATCGATATAGCGTCCTGGACAGGGGCACCTATTCAAGCAACAGCGGATGGAATTGTAGAATATGCAGGGTGGTCACCAACTTTTGGTGAAGTTATTGTAATCGACCATTATTACGGATTTCGAACAATATATGCACACTGCTCAGTCTTATTAGCAAAAAAGCGAGACATTGTTAAAAAAGGTGAGGTTATTGCACAAGTAGGTTCAACAGGCTTATCGACAGGACCTCACTTACATTACGAAGTCAAACGAGGTCGACAAAGTCTAAATCCAATCGCATTTCTTGACCTAGATATGTTTACAGCTCGAAGAAAAATATGGTAGTGTAATTAACATGAAAAACCAAAAGAAATATAGAACAGATATCGTCAATACAGTAGTAGGAGAAGACACCTCTGTAAAAGGAATGATCCATTCTCAACGATCCATACGAATCGAAGGAACATTTGAAGGAGAAATCAATTCCCAAGGGGAAGTATATATTGGCCAAAACAGCAAGGTTAAAGCATCTCTATTTGGAAAACATATCACAGTTGCTGGTGAGGTAATTGGAAACATTGAAGCTGTTAAAAGTCTACACATCTTAAAAACAGGAAAAGTATTTGGAGATATTGCAGGCGATCAACTTAATATAGAAGAAGGTGGCATTTATAAAGGTAAAGTTAATATGGATATTATCTCATCCAAAAATGCATATGAAGGGGAATTCCAATTAAAAACAAGCTAGGAACTTGTTACATCTGCGCAACTCCTATCGGTAATCTCTCAGACAGTTCAGAACGACTCATTTCTACCCTACAAAACGTTGAGATCATTGCAGCAGAAGATACACGCGTTTCACAAATCTTATGTAAACATTTTTCAATAAACACCCCTCGAATACGCTTAGATAGCTATAGTGAACAAAAACAAAGCAACACTCTCATAAATATACTTAAAGAAGGCAAAGATATTGCCGTGATTAGTGATGCTGGCACCCCTACGTTATCAGATCCAGGACATCATCTGATCTCCCTCTTAAAAAAAGAAGGAATTAAAATATGCCCTATACCAGGCCCCTCTGCCATCACTACACTTTTATCTGCCAGTGGATTTAGCGGGAACTGTTTTCATTTTGAAGGATTTTTCCCACGAAACGAAAATGAAGCCATAAAAACATGCCATCACTATGAAACACGGAATCACCCCTGCATATTTTTTGAATCTCCAAAACGAATACTTAAGACTCTAAAATGGCTTAATAAGCATTATGAAAAGGCCCAGTGCACTATTGGAAAAGAACTCACCAAAAAGTTTGAAAATATTATTTATGGATCTCCTCAAGACTGTCTTGAACAATTACTCGACACCCCCATTAAAGGAGAGTGGACACTGGCCATACTCTTTCCCAAACGTGAACATAGCATCAATATAGATTTTTTAAAGCACTGCAAGACTCTTAACTTATCTCAAAAAGATATTATTACTCTAACAACAAAGCTTGGCTGGAAAAAGAATGATGTTTACGAACAATTACTGCAGATAAAACAATGAAAACCATATCTATAACTGTCGCTTTTACTGTGACTTTATTAAGCCAAATCATACTACCTAACACACACACACACATCCTACAGTTCAAAGAACTATATGGCTGGAAAAAAACAAAAATAAGCTCAACATTTAAACGATATCTATCTCAACTTCCCAACCATCATCCCATAAAGAAATTCAGTAAGAGCAAAAAACTAGATATAAGCAAGGAAAAAAACATTAAACAATTTATAGAAACACATTTTAAACCCGTTCTTATATCAGACTCAAAATACAAACCGTTAATAACAGGATATCATGTCATGATATGTAAAGGTTCACGAAAAAAAACAGCTATATACAACACGCCCATACACAGATATATTCCAAAACACCCCTGGTATAACAAAAAAACACATACGGAAATCTTAAAGGGTGACTTTGGACCAGAAGAAAGTATTATCGCATGGCTAAAAGACCCCATAGATCGATATTTCTTAATGGTGCAAGGATCTGGCATTATTAGATTTCAAGATGGAACAGAACAAACAATACAAGTAGAAAAAGGAAATGGATACAGCTACACATCTATTAGCCAATATATGATTGATAAGGACTATATTACAGAAGAAGAACGAAATGGCCCCTTTATCAAAGCCTATTTACATCAACATCCTCGAAAACAACTGGAAATCCTAAGTCAAAACCTATCCTATATATTTTTCAAAGAAATCTCTCACGACTCTATACGTGGAGCAGCAAACACTGCTCTAACGCCTTTAGAATCTATTGCTATAGATAAGAGTATCTATCCTTACCATAGCTTATTCTGGATCGAAGCAGACATCCCAAAAAAAACTCACAGCTATATTAACAGTATAAAAAAAGATCATCACTCATTTTTAGCCATTGGACTAGATAGAGGGGGCGCTATAAAGGGCCCTCAACGAGCGGATATTTATTTTGGAAAAACACATGATGCAGAATGGCAAGCTGGTCATATGAAAGATAGACAAGGAAGACTTATCTATCTCAAATGG
>QFBQ01000045.1 GCA_003265885.1 Candidatus Marinamargulisbacteria bacterium SCGC AG-343-D04 | reverse complement strand
GAACGTTAACGAAGATAGCTCGGCAGTATTTGGAGCAAAAAGGAGTTGGCTCTGGAAAAAGTCAAACAACACATGCAGGACGAGTTTCTCCTGCTAACTCTGCGGGTTCTGCGGATTCGGGGATTTTGAGTGATGATTATGAAGTTAGTGGTCAAGATAGTTGTGTTGCGGGAGATGGCTCCAGCTCTGGTAGGCTTGATCCTGAAGAGACTTTTGCTGCGATTAATGGTGGAGAGCCTACGCCTCTGTCTTCGCCTAATTCTTCGCCTAAAAAAACTCCTGCTGACAATAGTGTTCCTAGTGAGGGGGTGGATTTAGGAGTTTATTTTTATGGTTTCGAATTTCCAACTGGAGGAATCTAGAAGAGACAGGAGTTATTCTGTCTATATTTTTCAATGCGTTAAGCATCCAGGCCTACTGTTTGTAGGTCTGGTGTTTGTTGATCTTTTTTCTTTTTTATCCTTTTAATTTTTTTATAAATAAAATACAATATTTATAGATTTTAAATAAAAATTTATATAAAAAAAAGGAGGATTTTTTTATGAGTGCTAGTTGTTCTGGAATTCGAGTAGTAGGATCTGGAGGTTCCCAAGCTCCAAGAGATGGAGGTAGAAATGAGCGTCCAAGACGAAAAAATGCAGGAATACATAACATAAATAGAGATTTAGGCTATGAACCCCCAATAGGTGAAGTAACACCTAATACAGCTCAAACATCTGATGGTGATGCTGCTTCTGTTGTGTGCTGGGTAGATCCTGATCAGAAAGCTCGACGAGACGCAATAAATCATGATCAAACTGATGGTCCTGCATTAAAATCACGTAGAACAATATCTTGTGGTGTAGATCCTGTATTCCCGACAGAAGAACCTAATGACTTAGTAGACGAAACTGCTCCATTTAGAGAAAATGTTTACCTGGTACATGCTGTAGCTGCTTCAAAACCTGCTTCAGATTCAGACAAGGTCATTTCTGATGTTTCTGATGTAGGTTCTGATTCAGGGAATGGCAGTAGTTCGGAACATTCGGGGGATGAAGGATCTAGTGTTACAGCTTGGGGACAGCTACCTGCTGCTGAAACTCCAAGTAAACATATGGAATTTGAGGAAGCTGCTACACCAAGAACTCGTGCTGCGATGAGATATAATCCTAATGAAGCTTTTTTATTCTAACAAGTGGAACACCATGATCCCGCTATAGTTTCCTATAGCATAGCCCGCCAGGCCTACTAAAAGGCCTGGCACGGCCAGGTGATGCCATTCTTTGGTCATGGCTAAGCCCATGGCCGTTGAAGGGCCCCCTATTGCTGCTTGTGATGCGACTAAAATAGAGGGTAAATCTCGTTTCATTAGTTTTCCTATTATTAAAAAGAGAATGGCATGGATCATGACCACTATACAGGTAAATACAAAAATTCCCATTCCGTCCTCTAAAATAGCTGAAAATCGAGAATGAATTCCAATAACTACAAAAAATAAATGTAAGCCTAGCATTCCCATTAAAAAAGAACCTTTAATCCGATGAAAGAGAGGGATTTGGGCTAAGATCAGGGATAATGTTGTAATCCAGATGACTTTTGGTAAAGGGAGTAGGACGGCTAAGTACTGAGATATTTCTAGTACAGCAAAGCCAACACTTAAAAGTAGACAGCAATCGATCATAGAAATAGAGTGTGTCACCCCTAAACTAGGGTACTTTGTAAGAGATGCATCGCTGGTTTGAGTAGATGTTGTTGTGTAATACGACCCTATCCAACGAGGTAACACCAGAGATAAGGCAATCCATACAGCGGTGACAATATTGTCCGCAGCTGCAGCGGCAGTGAATTGACTTGCCGGAAAGGATATAGCCTGTGCTACACCTACAAAATTTAAGCTGCCTCCTGTATAGGTTCCCGTTAGTACACCTGCTAATGGCGCGGCTAGATCGGGCAGGTGCTTTTGGAATAGTAGGTAACTTAGAATAGCTCCTAAAATAGTGCAGATGCAGGCCATTAAAAATAAGCCAATAAGCTGTTTTCCATGTTTGATGATAGAGGCTAGGTTGACCCCTAGTAAGAGCCATACAATGGCCAGATAGGTGATGGTGGAATAGATAAAGTCGTAACTGCTATCAGAGCTTGGTGTGACGGGTAGGTTTCCTAAGATCATGCCCCCTATCACGCATAGTAATGTGGCTCCAAGGGCCTTTCCCCAGGGTTTATGTTTCTCAAGATAAAAAGACGTTGCAACAATGCCGGATATTAGTATCCATAATAGAGATGAACTCATATAAAGAGTGTAACATTGTTTTTCTTTTTTTCATCATTCATCTGACGTCCCGTTTAATCTCATTCTTCCAAAGGACTTGGTCAGCGAAGGAGGTGGGGCAGTGTGTGCAATTTGTTTATAGAGCATCGTTTTGAAGGTTTTTCAGGTTAATTGAATGGGGAGTGTCTTCATTTTTAGGAATTTGTATAAATAGGGTATTGTTTGAATAGTTAACAGCGGTTTTTTTAGTGTTCAGATTCTGGCCAATTTCAATGTTTTTATTCAGATGAGGGTTTTCAGATGAGAGTAGAGATATCACCCCATTTTGGTAGCTTAGGCTACAGGTGTTTGGGTCTACATTGGGTGCTTCTATTGAAATGTATACATTAGAGTCGTCTTCATCTATATGTGTTGTGAAGGGAATATATCCGCCTGAGTAAAGATGAGGTGTTAATAAATGAGAGTTTTCCCATTCTACTTTTAAGAAAGGAAGGTTTTTAGCTAGTCGTTCTTCTTGAATGTTAGGCATATTGTTCACTCCATCTTTTTATTTGTTTAATAATTGAATGTTTTATGCCAACTTTTAGGCTTCTTTCTGTTACGTTTTGTTACAATAGAGGGGGGAATGAGATGGAGTAGGGGTCTGGGTCTATATCACAGGTGGATAAAACTTTTCTTGAGAGGGTTTGTGCGGCTTTTCGAGTGGCTTCTTTGATGCGTTCTGAGGGGCTGAGTGTGGGGGGAGGGGTTTTGTAATTCGTGTATTCAATGGAGTCTTGAATATCGACAATAGTATAGGGTCTTCCTAAGAAGTCTCCTACACGAGACTGATAGTTTTTAGCCGTGCTTTCAAAAATGTATCGTGCTATTACTTTCTGGTTTTCAGGGATGATGACTTCTGCGGAGACGATAATGTGAAATGTGTCTTCTTTTTCAAATATTTCGTAAGTGAGTTGTTCTGGATACCAATGATCATTGTTGCGATGTTTTACGTGAAATATATTGTTAATTTCTTTACGGGTTTCGAATGGCGCTTCTGTTTTGTTAACGCCAACGCGTATGTTGAGTTGGTAATGGCGTTGATCTGTTGTTAGATGGAGTTGTGATGACTTGTTTTTATTTACGTAATGGCGAAGATGACGATTGAATTCTGAAGGAATGTTTACTCCGTTTTCAGTTAAACTGTTGGGGGCAGTTTTATACTCTAGAGATTGATTTTTTTCGAATGTTGTTAATAGAGTGTTGAGGGTGCTGTCGTGCACACGAATAGGGGAAATGTGTAGCGTTCTGGGGATGTATTCACTTAAGGTGTTGTAGAGTTCTTTTTTATCTTCGGGAAGTTTTTTTTTGTGGTGGAGGGTATCTAGCTCTTTCCAGGCGTTTCTGTAGAGTTTGTAGGATAGATATATGTCACTTTTTTCAGAGCCTTGTTTGGAAAAGGTGGCTAATGTTGTGTTGAATAGGTCTTGGCAGGTTAAGATGAACGACTGGGGGATGTAGGTAGGGTAGCTTTGGGAAAGTGTGTGGAGCGCATTTAATGTGTCTTGGAATTGGTCGAGTTCTTCTTTGGTAGGAGATTGAGAGATAAGAGACAGTTCGTTGAGTGTGTTTTTTTGTAAACTCATATGATTTCGTTTGAGAAAATGGGAGAGATGAAGGGTTTCTTTTGCTTTTTTTTGAACGTTTTCTGCTTCAATGATAGCTTGGGTGAATTGGTCATTAAAGTACAGGCTTTCACATTTTTGAAACGGGGTAGGGCAACCAGTGAGAATCAAACAGCAGGATAAAAGTAGCAGCGGTCTAAAGTAAGACATACTTGAATTGTATCATAGGACATTGAATTTTTATATTTCAGAGGAGTTGCTAAGAAAT
Source organism: Candidatus Marinamargulisbacteria bacterium SCGC AG-343-D04 (assembly GCA_003265885.1). Classification (GTDB taxonomy): domain Bacteria; phylum Margulisbacteria; class Marinamargulisbacteria; genus AG-343-D04. The sequence goes on along the minus strand of QFBQ01000045.1, from coordinate 5,374 downwards.
GAGTCTAAGGCTCTTTCTAATTGGTCAAGCCTTGTTGTTGCATCATATGTTGGATCATATGGATCACACAAGAAGAAAAGATCTGAAGGAGAAATGATAGGGTTTCTTCCTTGATTAGCTTTTATCAAAATCTTTCCTGTGACTTTTGTCCAGTGGCCAGAAATTGAAGATATTCTTCCAAATTCTTCAGAAAATCTGACGAAAGGTGTAGGGGTTTTAGTTTTTCTATGTTGTGAAGAGCCGAAGCTTTTACACTCTCTTTGTTTTTTATGGCGTTTTATGTCTAGGTTTAATTTGTCTATTTTTTTTAAGCAAGCTCTCTTTTTTTGTAACATATCTAGTTCAGCCATTATTACCGCGTCTTTTTGTTCAAGTTTTATATATATTTGTAGTAAGAGATCTGTCGATTTATTTATAGAGGTTACGCTGTTCTCATATTGTCCAGAATATCTACGGTGAGTTTCTTGATTTAATCCAAATAAATATTTTAGCTCTTTTTTGGCTTCACTAAGGAAATATTTGCTCTCTAGTATTTTTTTAACAATAAGATCTACTATGGAAGTATCGTCGGAAGAATCTTCTAGTAGTAATGTTAAGATATCAGATATTCCTTTAATTTGTTTGGGTGTCTCTAGGTCTCTCGGTAGAGTCAAGCGTTCAAGGGTATAGTTGCTATCTAATTCATTAATAGTTCTTAAAAAATATAAGATGTCTTCGGCGCTACTTTCTTTAAATTTATCTCGTAATAATTGTTTTTGAGTGTCTTTATCACTTAGTTGTCCTATTAAAGTTAATAAACGTTTTGCAGTTTCAAAGTCTTTGCAGTGTGATAACTGTATAGACTCTATGCCTCTTACATAATATATTTCTTGTAATGTCAGAATTGGAGGAAGATACTTTTGGTCTACTATACGGGTTAATTCTAGGATTTTGTGAAGAGCTTCGGTCCATAACGTTTGAAGAGGGCCTTCGTTACTCCCTGTTGAATCTCTTTCGTTTATAGCAGCTACTTTTAGTAGGTGGTACATTTTTTTAATATTTCTTTTTATCATCTTAAGTCTTGACGCGCGCATTTGTGGTGCCTTTTCCAGTAAATGAGGAGCCTTTTCTAGTAAACGTATATAGGAACGATGTAACTTTGGGGATGATTGTGCAGCTTGATCATTTGTTTTTGCAAACTGGAGATATGTTTCAAAATTCGCTTTTAATTTATCGAGTTCATTGCTTTCTAATAGTTCTGGAGTTGAGTCTTCTAGTATTTGTAAATTTTGCGGGTCAATAACTGAGGTAGTTCTATCTGGAACTCCTTTTGCCTTTCCTTTTATTTCCTCGACTTTCTTGCTCAAATAATCTTCTAAGAAATTTTTTTTAACCATGCTTCCCACCATGATTTTTTTTGCTGCAGTTTTGAAATTAGGAATTCCTATAAAAACAAGTGGAGGTGGAGCAACAGGTGGATTTGCAGCCTTATTAGCTGGGAGTCGAGTAGGGGGAGGAGGTGGCTGGCGAGCTGCAATTATAATTTCACTAATATCACTAACTTTACTATCATGACTAGCATGACTAGCAGTACTCAAGCGTCTCGTTGTAAGTCTTCCAGAAGTAGGTTGACTTCCCCAACTTGAAGCACTTCCAGTCCTACTCCCATCACTTGCTTGCAAAGGGGCCGCGCCCTGACCGATTATGCTGGTCCGACTTGTAGCACTTCCAGGTAATACTATTGGACCACTACCATCACTACTAGCACTTGCAGGCCTTATACCATCACTACTACCACTTGCAGGGCTTGTGGGGGTCATGGACTGAACACTAATTCGTGGTACGGTATGGAGCGCTGTTGTAGTATGAGCGTGAGTATATGCGCCTTGATGTTCGATAGCTACAGGTGTTATTCGTGCACTTTGTCGACGCCCCATGCAAGGGCCCATCAAACGTCTTATCATTTTAAACATGAATTCATCCCCCGCCCCTTTTTAAATAAGTCTTTTTAATCCCCTACTATTAAGTTATCGTATAAAAAAGTGAAAAAATTTCATTTTTTTTCTATAAATCATATTTTTATTACTCTTTTTAGAGTGTTTTTTTGCAGTGAGGGGTGTTTTTCTTGTTTAGAAGTAGGGAGGTCTTGAAATGGAGAGACTATGAGGAGGTAAAGGGTGAGGGGATGGTTTTTCTTGAGATCCCGGGTTTTTTCCGTTAACCTGAAGCTTATGGCGTGTTTGATTGTGTCTAATGGTCATGGAGAAGACTCTATTGCGTTACATATCATTAAGGCGATTCAAAAGCGGGATCCATCGATGCAGGTTCAGGCTTTTCCTTTAGTTGGGGAAGGAAGGTGTTTTAAGGCGCATAACATAGATGTTGTGGGGCATAACCCTATTTTTCCTTCAGGAGGTTTTATTCGTTCTTTGTCGGTTCTTTTGGCAGATCTAAAAGCAGGTTTATGGGGGCATATTCGTCGTCAGCGAAAACAGATTAAGGATTTAGCTGTTCGGGCAGAGTTTGTTTTTGCTGTTGGGGATGTGTTTTGTTTGATGATGGCACGCAAAACTGGGGTTCCTGTCTATTTCTTACCTACTGCTAAATCTAGTACTTTTATGCCTCATAGTGTGTTAGAACGTTTTTTTATTCGTCGTTGGGCGGTTCATAGTTTTCCAAGAGATCAGCTGACGACGGATCATTTTTTAAAGTATCACTTGCCAGCGTCTTTTTTTGGGAATCCTATGATGGATAGGTTACGGACAGATCGTCGAGTTCTTTCTTTGGCTGCTCAGGAAAAAATGATTGCCATCTTGCCTGGTTCACGGCAGGAATCTTTCGAAAATCTGGTCTATATCTTGCGCTGTTGTGAATGTTTGCATAAAACATCTGAATCTCTTCGTTTTGTCTGTGCCTATGTTAAGGGTTTGGATCTGGCAGCTGTGGCTGATCGAGTTGGAGCTTCCTTGCATTTAGTAAACGATGAGGACTATCGTCTTACATACCCTCAAGAGGGGCTAGAGATACGTTTTACGACAGATTTTTTGGCCTGTATTAACCAAGCTCATATGTGTATAGGTTTGGCAGGTACTGCAAACGAGCAGGCTCTTTATTTAGGTAAACCGGTACTGTGTTTTGAAGGGTTTGGCCCCCAATCTACGCTTCAACGTTTTCGTGAACAACAACGTCTTATGGGCGATGGGTTACATATTTGTGAGATAAGGGAGTATTCCCATATTGTTCAGAAAGTCTTGCATTGTCTGCAAGTTCCTAAAAAATCTCTTCCTGCAGATCAATCGGCTGCGGAGGAGATTGTGGGTTATACGTCCTGATCTTCATCCGGGTTCATTGAAAATAAACCTAGATTGTCTGGATTAACAACTTCGTCACTACCACCTCGGTGGGGTTGTGACAATGTTTTCGTCACAGCTGCCATTGAACTCGACCGTCCCTTTCTAACAGTAACTACTCTCCTGCTACCGCCACCGGGTCCTTTTCCTCGTTGTAATCTACCAAGCTGAAGGTCTCCCGCACTTGCGGCTGGAGTTACAGGAACAGGGAAACAGGGTTGAAAATGATTTGTGCCATTGAAAAATATATGACACATAGGGTCGCCTTCTATCCTACAATCTTCAGGAGTGCTTCCGTCGTTATTTACAATTTGAAAACCTACTCCCATGTCTTTAGCTATTAGAGCTAGCTCTGCTACTCCTAAATAGTAAGGGTGTGAAATATCGCCCTCGTGGGTAGTTTCTTCTGTTGTTATTTTAGCAGCAAATGTCGCCCTTGTTGCTGTATCTGTCTTAAATTTCTCTATTTCTGCTTTATTAAGGGCGTCTTGATCAGCTACTGTGGGCATTCTTTCTTTTAATGATTTAAACGGCTCGGGTAGGCCAGTAATGTCGTTTAGATTTCCTTCTAATAAAAAGTTAGAACATTGTTCTAGTGTTGGGAGTTCGTCTCTAGTACCACACAAATAATCCGAAATTGCCTTGCAGCTTGTACTACTTTGTTCTCCATCTGCTTTAATTCTTACATTTGCCATAAACGTAACATCTGTACCCTCCGCTCCACTATTGAAAGATTCCAATTGATCACGCAAAGTCTGAGATTCTTCACTCACATCTATTTGTCGATCTTGAGCTGTAGTAGGAGCTGCTGCTGTACCTGCTTCGTGTATATACTCTGTATAGGCTCGTACTATAAGTTCTTTGGTTTCAGGACCTTGCTTTTCGAAATTTGTTACTTTATTTGCCAGTTGTTCTCTATATGTTTTAGCCTGGGCTCTTTTTTCTGCTGTCAACTTTGTTGTTTTTCCTGATTGTGCATTAAGTAATGAATAGATCCCGCAATCTCCGCCTCCTCCGGCTTCTATTCTTTGAAACGTCATTTCCTGCCCATCTGTTCTTGTTGTTATAAGATGGATTGTTGGAGGTGATTGAAAAACACTTTGTAGTTGATTCCAGATGTTAGTAACTTGACCCATGATTTCAGATAGATGTTCTCTAGAATGACTATTTATTATTTCACTAATTTTACTCTGTATGGCGTCGTGATAAACAACCAGTAAGGGTACATCCCTACCTTTCCTTGTGTTTACACTATGTTTTACTTCTGGAGCTAATATCTCAAATAAATCTTTTATAAAACCAGTTATCATTCTTGGAGCTGAAGGGCCTTTAAGTCTAATATCTTTTATTTTTGGATTTAACTCATCGGACTGTTTTCTTTTGTGTATAGTGCTAGCAGGTATTGCTGGATCACTTAAAATTGTTTCTTCTGGGATTTCTAATTTCTCAAGTAACTCATCAGCAGATAAACCTAATACCTTTGATACTGACTCAAATTGTCCACGAATTTGAGGATGCTCGATTTTCAAACCTTCAACTCTCATTTTGTATTGTTGCATCATTGCTGCTGTTTTCATTTCTTTTGTTTCCATTACTACTGGTTCAGGGGAAAATGTCCCAGCCAATGCATATATAGCGTTTGCTTGACCACCCAAATAGTATACAGGTGGACCTTGAGGTCTCTGAGCTAGTGGGTAAACATCACCTCTACCAGCTGCCGCAGCACCGAGAACCCCATATTCGTATTCAGGGTCCCCTTCACCTGCAACCGTTGAAAGTAGGGTGTGGTCTAAAAATTTAGCATAAGTATTTTGTGGACCAGGGGCATGGGCATGGGCAGGGGCAGGAAAAACAAGTACTTCTTCATATTTTCCCATAAATTGCTCAAGATGCTGCCTAATAGCGACTTTACATGTTGCTTCATCTTCAGAAAGTATCGCGTTTTGATGTAGTTCTCCAAAATATTTTTCTTTTTCTAGGAGTGTTTTTAATTCAGTCTTAATTCTATCTGATCTGGTCCCATCACCACTTACACTTCCTAATTT
>QFBQ01000044.1 GCA_003265885.1 Candidatus Marinamargulisbacteria bacterium SCGC AG-343-D04 | reverse complement strand
GCCACATTATCCGTTTCATCGAAATATGTGTAGCCCAAAGAATCAAGATACTCAAAGAACATAGATTCTGTCACTGGTGGCACCTGAACACCCACTAACACGCGTCCAAAAGCAGCGCCATGATTACGATAGTGAAACAATGAAATATTCCATTTCGTGCCTAACAATTCCAAAAACTGAAGTAATGCACCCGGTCTTTCAGGAAACTGAAATCGAAACACACGTTCATGTTCAATGGAAATGGCTTTGCCACCGACCATATATCTCACATGTAGTTTGGCGCAATCATTATCTGTTAGATCAGAAAACGAATAGCCTTTCATTTTAAATAATGTCTCAAACCCTTTACCATCTTTTTTTGCATCTTTTAATTGTAAACCTACAAAGATATGAGCATCAGAGGTATTAGCAAAACGATAGTTAAATTCTGTGACAGGCCATTTTTTCAACACCTTACAAAATCTTAAAAATTCACCTTTCCTTTCAGGAATTTTAATCGCAAAAAGACCTTCTTTCTTTTCCCCAATTTCTGCTCTTTCTGAAATATGACGTAAACGATGAAAATTAACATTCGCGCCACAAAGCAATCCAACGCAACACTTGTTTTTCAGATGGTATCTCTCTACATATTTTTTTATTGCAGCCAAAGACATAGCCCCGGCAGGCTCTGAAATCGCTCTAGTATCATCATAAATATCTTTAATAGCCGCACAAATTTCATCAGTAGTCACCAACTGAACTCCATCAATATGATCTTTCACAATATCATAGGGCAACTTTCCAATTTGCTTAACCGCAACACCATCAGCAAATATATCAACATGATCCAAGGTTTTTCTCTTTTTATGGGTAAGTGCTTCATTCAAGCAGGCAGACCCTTCATGTTCCACCGCAATAATCTTTATCTTCGGATTTACATACTTCATATAAGCTAAAATCCCTGCAACTAGGCCCCCTCCACCCACAGGAACAAATACATAATCGATAGCATCTTGATGTAAAACATCACAAATTTCCTTAGCAATAGTTCCTTGTCCTGCAATAACATCTGCATCATCGAAAGGATGAATAAATGTGAGTGACTCTTTTTTCGACAATAAAAGAGCATGTTCATAAGCTTCATCGTAAGAATCGCCATGCAAGACAACCTTTGCTCCTAACTTCTTTACAGAATCCACTTTAATATCAGGCGTAGTTTGAGGCATTACTATGGTGGACTTAACCCCTTTTTGCTGAGCTGAATAAGCAACGCCTTGTGCATGATTTCCTGCAGACGCAGCAATGATTCCTTTTTTCAACACAGATTCAGAAAGTTTAGAAATTTTATTATAAGCTCCCCGAATCTTAAACGAATGTACTGGCTGCAAATCTTCTCGTTTTAAATAAATATCATTAGATAGCAATGTAGACATCTTGTCTAATTTGTCTAAAGAGGTATTTTTAACGACATCATATACATTGCTTGATAATATATTTTTTACAAGATCTTCCATAATCACAACTCCATTATCAGAATAACATATAATGTCCATACTTGTTTAACCAAGATTTACACTTTTTATAGTCTGGATATACCGATTCAACACAATCCCAAAATTCATAGGAGTGATTCATATGAAGTAAATGACAACATTCATGAGCAATTACATAATCAATAACACTAAAAGGAGCCTTAATAAGCTTCCAATTCAAATTAATATTTCCTAAAGTAGAACAACTTCCCCAACGAGACTTGAGTTCCTTAATACGTACAGTTTTAACCTCTACACCTAATAAGTTCGCAAAGAAATATACTCTATCTTCAAATATTTCCTTTGCTAAATGTCTATACCAAAGTATAAGTTTTTTTATATTTGATTCTTTTTCATCTAATCGATCCACAAAAAAACAAAGTCTATTGTCTTTGAAATAGGGCATTTCCTTCGATTTTTTCTCGAAAACAGATAAACTATATTTCTCTCCAAAGTACGCTAATTCAACATCTGTTACACACTCATTAGGCGTTTTTAAATATGAAAAAGCAGAGAAATTATCAAGAGTTTTACTCATCCATGATTTTTTTTCATCTAAAAAATCATTTATAAACGATTGCTTTAAAAAATAAGGAGCCTTAATTAAAAAAACACCCGATTGCGTAAACTGAATAGATAAGGATTTGCGTTTTTCCTTTACTATAGAAACAGGGAAATCCATTAAAAGGTTAATTAATTAGTGCTTTAGCCTTAGAAATAACATCTTTATAATCATCTGCGTGAAAAATAGCAGAACCCATAACAAAAGTATCCGCACCAGCATCTGAAACAGACTTAATGGTATTCAAATTAATCCCACCATCAACTTCTAAACGAGTCTCTAAGCCTAAATGGTCTATTTTTTTTCTTACCAACTCAATTTTAGGTAACACACTTTCAATGAAGGACTGTCCTCCAAACCCAGGATTTACAGACATTAATAACACAATATCCAATTTCTCTAATATACAGTCCAAATTACTTATAGGTGTCGCTGGATTTAGAACAAGACCTGCCTGACATCCTAAATCCTTTATTTTTTGAATAGTGCGATCAACATGATGGGTAGCTTCGGGGTGAAAGGTAATCATATTAGCCCCTGCATCGGCAAATTGATCAATCAGGTTGTCAACTGGACTGCACATTAAATGAACATCAATAAAGCAATCAATGCCATCATCCCTCAAAGATTTGCAGACTAAAGAACCTATCGTTAAATTAGGAACATAATGATTATCCATCACATCAAAATGAATGATATCAGCGCCAGCCGTTAAAACAGATCGAACTTCCTCACCAAGTTTTGAAAAGTTAGATGATAATATTGAAGGAGCAATCCATTTATTATTCAAAATCAAATCCTTATATTAAAATTAACAAAAAATTACCTTTTAGATATTGATTAATTAATTTTGTATATTATACTATGTATTATATATTCAAAATAAAAAATGTTAAATAATTAATATTAAAAGCGAAAGGGGCTTAATAAATGGAAAATAAAAGTAATGAAAAAGGAAGAAAGTATACAGTCTACGAAATTGAAAAATTAACACATGGGAAGTTAACGAAGTACAAGTTAACAAAAGCTATTCTAGCAAATGAACTTCAAGCAGAGTCAGTTAAACAAAAAAAACGTGGACGAGGTATTCCTAATTACTTTATCTATGAATCAGACTTAAATGTTTATCTAAAAAAAATAGAAGAATCCAAAAAACATTTTATTGAAATTCCAGAAGATGCAATTTTTTCAAACACAAAAGAGGAAAGCAATTCTTCAGGTTTAGAAACTCTTCTAGAACGGAGCACTCAGAAAATCGAAGAAAAGTTAAGGAAAATTGATGAAAGCAACGAAACCATTATTCCATTGCTAGAGAAACATCAATCTTTTATTGATAACGAAAAAGAGAAATCTTCAAAACGAAGAGAACTCATCATGGAACTCATTAATATGCCATCATTTATGGTCAAAAAAAGAAATGATGTTCTTCAAGAACTAAATAAAATATCATAGATTGATACCATCATTTGAGGAAATCATCTCGTATATTTTTCCTCAATTATGTGTAGCATGCAAGAAGCCAAACAATCATATTTGCAATGACTGTTTGGCTTCTTTAGAATTAAGACTTCAAGAATCTCACATCTCCTCTTATCCACATTATTACTTAAACAGATATACACCGCTCATGAAAGAGCTTCTACATCAAATAAAATACGAACATCAATATCATGCTCTATTACAAATAGGGAGGCATCTAAAAAGCATACATAAGGATCTTATCAATCAGCTAACAGAGGTTAAATACTGGGTCCCCATTCCATATCATAGTAAACGACTCAATCAACGAGGATACAATATTGTAGAAGAATTATTCTCCCCCTTATTATCAACATTACATATACAAAAAGCACCTATAATTAAACGGAAAAAAAACACATCTGCATTATTTAACAAATCATTAAAACATAGAAAAATCATTCTCAAAGATATATTTGAAATATCCAAAGAAGACTGCAGCACACTTGCGGATTCAACCCTTGTTTTAGTTGATGACATTGTAAGCTCTCAATCTACATTTAAAGAAATTATACAGGAAATTGAATCTTTAAATAAAAATATTTCCATCAAATGTCTAAGTTTAGCAAAGGTTGTATAATACTACTCTATGATATGTATTAACCTTAAAAAAAATCTATATCCCTCATATAACGATATACAACAACTACTTCTATCTGCCGATTACAACCGATGCACTATTGTACTTGAAGAAGGAGATTTTGCTATAAGAGGACATATAATAGACATTTTTCCATATAAATCAGAAAACCCTGTTAGACTTGAATACGAGTTAAATACAGTTCAACGTCTACAAGAGTTTTCTATACAAACACAACTCAGCATACAAAACCTTAGCTCCATAAACATAAAGTCCAATATAAAGCACATTAAAACATTTGATCTAGCTCAAAAAGTAACAGATAAACATGTTATATCCAATATGTTTGCAGGAGATTATATTATTCATGAAGACTATGGTCTTGGAATATTTGAAGGACTCAAAAAAAAGACTTTTTCATCATGCAAAGGAGAATATATCTGTATCAGATATACGAATAAAGATCATGTTTATATTCCTTTAGACCATCTCAATAAAATTCATCCCTATTCCAAAAAGGAAGGAATTTCTCCTAAATTAAATAGTTTAACCAACGAAAAATGGAATCACCAAAAACTAAAAGCGAAAGTCGACACCCTTAAACTAGCAGAAGACTTATTTGAAACACATAAAAAAAGACAAGAAATAAAAGGCTTTTCATGTAAAGAAGATTCAGAATTACAACTGATCATTGAAAATGAATTCCCTTATAAGCTAACCCTCGACCAAGAAAAAAGCACCCAAGACATTAAACAAGATATGGAATCTAGAAAACCCATGGAAAGATTACTATGTGGAGATGTTGGATTTGGGAAAACAGAATGTATCGTCAGAGCAACATTAAAAGCTCTAGAAAATGATAAACAAGTTGCAATTTTAGCACCGACTACAATACTCGTAGAGCAACATTTCGAAACCTTTTCTAATCGATTAAAAAACACTCCTTATATCATTAATTACTTATCACGATCAAAGTCTAAAGTAGAACAACAAAAAATCATCAACGACATTAAAATGCATCGCTGTGATTGTATTATCGGCACACATAAATTACTCTCTAAAGAACTTAAATTTGCAAACTTAGGATTATTCGTTATTGATGAAGAACAACGTTTTGGGGTCCAGCAGAAAGAAATAATAAAAGCAGAAAATAGCACGGTAGACACCTTATATGTTAGTGCTACACCTATTCCACGAACGCTTTATATGTCCTTAAGTAATGCAAAAGATTTATCGGTAATTGAGACAGCGCCTCCAGGTAGAAAACCCATCCTAACAAGCGTCGAACCAATAAATGAGACGGTCATAAAAAAAGCATTCGAAAACGAAATTAAAAGAAAGGGACAACTTTTTTATATTTTCAATTCAATCAAAGACATTCATAAAAAAGCAAAGTTTTTAAAGCAGTTACAACCTGAACTAAGACTAGGCATTATTCATGGAAGAATGAGTGAATCTAAAGTCAATGAAACGATTCTAGCTTTCAAAAATAATGAATTCGATTGCTTACTGTCGACAACATTAATCGAGAATGGAATAGACATCAGTAACGCACATTCTATTATTATTGATGGCGCAGAAAATTTCGGGCTCTCTCAAATACATCAATTAAGAGGTAGAGTAGGGCGGTCTAAGAAACAAAGTTATGCTTACTTACTTTATAATAATAAAAAAGATATTAGCGAAAAAGCAAAAAAGCGATTGCAAGCCATTAAAGAATATATGTCACTTGGCTCTGGGTACGATATTGCATTAAGAGATCTAGAAATTAGAGGAGCAGGAGCACTTCTAGGAAAAGAACAGCATGGCCATATCATTTCCGTTGGTTTTAGTTTTTATTGCAAATTATTGGAAGAATCCGTCAATGAAAAAAAAGGAATTGATAGACAACAGCATTGGTTGAACTGTGACACACAATTTATTACAATACCAGAAACATATATAGAAAACCCCAGAGAAAGGCTATCATTTTACAGAAAGTTCATGACATGCGAATCCATAACTGAGCTGAAAACTATTCAAGATGAACTATCTGACAGGTATGGTAGACTAAATAAAGACATGTTAAGTATAATCAACTATATTAAATCAAAGTTACAAGAATAAAAGAATAACTACTTTAAAAGTTTTAATGCTTCAAAAAGATCTTCTGCAACCTCTTCTGCATAATTCTCTTCATCATTTGTTTCTCCTAATGAATGGGCTATAGAGGCGATCCCCATTGCCATTTGCTTAACTTTTGATTTAGTTACTTTAACTTTTTTCTTTTTAAAGTTAACTAAAACAGATGCAACTTCCGATAAAGGCGACTGATCATCAAAATCAGAGAAATCCGCCCTCCTATTAAATTTTCGAATTTCCATTTGGTCTCCTTAAAAAAACAAGTACCCATTAAAACAGTGGTATAAACATTTTTATTTAAGAATTATGATAAACTACTCATAAGTATACTATAAGTTCAGAAAAAGTAAAAGCTTGAAAAGCATATCTAAAAGAATAAAACAAGAGTTAAAAACAAAGAAATTAAAAGTATCAATATATAATTTCAGCTATACTTCTTTTAACAAAAGAAGATGAGTATTCCGAATATAAACCAATATACAACAAATAAATTCTCCCAAGTAAAGGGTGGGTACGTAAAAATGACTGTTTTAAACACCCAAAAGAAAGCAGGATATCTGACTTAACATAAGAATCGACATCTATATCAATATCATCATAAAATCCTGAAGGAACATCCAAGCTTATTGTTAAGTTTTTATGTTTATTTAAGGCCTGAACAATATCTTTATATGGTTTTCTTAAGGCCCCTTTAAGTCCAATTCCAAGCAAAGCATCTACATACAAATGAGACGAAAAATCCTTTAGAGTGCTCCACTCATTAAACGTAAGTAAAGGAATAGAGATCAACGAACATCTCTCATATTGTTGCATAACTAGATCTGAATATTTATCTTTTTCAGAACACAAAACAATAGAAACTGGAATCTGTAATAACTGTAAGTGACGCGCACAAACAAAACCATCTCCAGAGTTATTCCCATGACCACAGAAAATAAAGACGTGTTTATCTTCAACCATTCTAGAAATAAATAATGCAGACTGAAATCCAGCACATTCCATTAAAAGCTCTGAACTCATACCAAAGCTATTGATAGAGCTTTGATCTATGTCTTGGAGCTCTTGAGAATTAAAATGAGGAAGGGTATCAGCGTTTACTTTTGAATACATTTTGAGTGTCCTCCATATTAACCATTATCAACGAATAATCCTGCCCTTTATTATAATCTGACAACAGACCTAAAACCTGATTAGGATTAATATTAACCTTATTAAACCAATCACTATACCTAATAATACGAACGGAATTATCAATAGTAATACTCTTTTTAAGAAAAGTCATTTTGGCAGAAGAAAGAGCGGCTTCAAGCTTACTCGAAAGATAGGCCTCTAAATTAGGCGAAGAAACAGATCCATCACATAATAAATAAACATAATCCGGATTTGCTTTTTGAATACGTTTTTTTAATGAAGAGAGTGTATAGGGTGTATTAAAAATAGAAAAAGCATAGCTTAATGAATAATTTTTAGGTGATTCAAGAAGTTTTTTGACAACAAAAATATTATAACAGTTAATATAAAAAGTCCTACGTTGAACATCTGTCATCGTCTCAGGATTAGTTTGAGACACAATTCTAAGCAAAGAATTAAACGATTGGCTCTTACTCAGTTCATCATAATTCAAGTAAGTGACTAAAGACCCTTTATGATGATTTTGTATCGTATACTTATCTAGGAGGGAAGACCATAAATGCTCATATCCCATAGCAAATGAGGATACCGTAAAATATGTTAATAAAAAAAACAATGCTAAAAGATATCTATTCATAGTAAAATATTCACCATAATAGCATAGATTTAAACATTTTTAGGAGAAAAAAACATGTTAAATGAAAATCAAAAATGTCCGGACATTCAACTTGATAATCAAAATGGCGAATGTGTGAGTTTTTCTGACTATCTAGGAAAAAAAATCGTCCTCTATATTTATCCCAAAGATGATACCCCAGGATGCACTATTGAAGCCCAAGAGTTTTCAGCTCTACTCGAAAAATTTCAAGAAAAAAACACCCATATTTTTGGTCTTTCAAAAGACTCTACAAAAAAACATGAGTCTTTTTGTAAGAAATACAATTTAAGTGTAGATCTACTAAGTGACCCAGAAGGGGAGCTAATTGATGCATTAGGAGCCTGGCAAGAAAAAAACATGTACGGGCGAAAATATATGGGAATTGTTCGTACTACCTATTTATTAAACGAGGAAGGAAAGGTTGAGAAAATTTGGGAAAAAGTCAAAGCAAAAGGACATGCACAAGAAATCCTAGACTATATTTCTTAACTAGCCTCTATAAACAGCAAAAATATTTTCTGTCTCTACAACCTTAACTTCAAAAAGCAAGTCCTTAAGCAATGGCTTAAGACGATTCCAAATAACAATAGAAATATTTTCAACTGAGGATAGGAGAGTTTTAAATTCTTCTACGTCATGATTAAGGTGACGATGATCAAAGTCATTTAAAACATGTTCTTCAATCATTTTTTTAAGAATAGAAACATTCATAATCATACCTGTTTTGATATCAGGAACTCCTTTTAACGTTACATATAAAACATAGTTATGACCATGACCATTTTCATACGAACATTTCTCAAAAATCTTCCAATTCATCTCATCAGAAAGCTCCGGATTATAGAGCCTATGTGAAGCAGAAAAAACAATTCGTCGTGTTAAAAACACATGTCCATCACTCATTTGAATGCACCTCCAATATTGACCCCGTTAATTGCGATGATTGACTAGGGTTAGATAAAAAATAAATAGAATCCGCGATATTTTCAGGCATCGTCGTAGTCTTTAAATCAGGAGCTGCATACCTCAACATATCTGTATCAACTGCTCCTGGAGCGATACAGTTAACATTTATATTAAACTCTTTCAATTCAACAGCTAAAACCTCCGTAAGCCCTACAATTGAACTTTTAGTCATAGCATAAACCGAAAAACCCGGAAACTTTTCTACTCCTTTAATACCAGAAAGAGAGCTGACATTCACAATATTACCCCCGGATTCTTTCATTAATGGAATAGCGTTTTGAATACATGAAAAAACACCTAAAACATTCACATCCATTTGCTTTTTAAACGAATCTATAGAAACCGATTCGGCATTCGCTACTTCGATAACAGCCGCATTGTTAATCAAGCAATTTAAAACACCAAACTGTTTTTGAATATAAGAAAATAATTGAGATATATCATCTAGTGATGCCATATCTGCTTCGAACGGATGTAACAATGCTGTGTCATATTCACTAGAAAGCTCATCTTTCAATAAAAAAAGATCTTCTTTATTTCTAGAACAATACACAACATGGTAACACTCTTTTAAAAAACGTCTTACGCATGCAGCGCCTATTCCTCTAGAGCCGCCCGTAATACAAACTACACGTTTTTGATCTAACATAGTAACATTGTAAGATCTTAAGTCACTATTTAAAAGAGATATTTATGAAAAACGAACATGAATGTACCTTAGAAATCAAAAATTACGCCTGTTCTACCATTATAGGATTGTATGAACATGAACAAAAAAAAGAACAAAACTTAACTATTTCATTAACAACTTCATATCTTATTGATGAACACATCCTAAATGATGATATTAACCTTGTTGTCGACTATGATAAGTTGACAACATATATTAATACTTTTTCTAAAAATCATTCTCATAAACTTTTAGAGTCCTTCGCTTTTTCTCTACATAAAGAATTATTAAATAGATTTTCTTTACATA
>QFBQ01000043.1 GCA_003265885.1 Candidatus Marinamargulisbacteria bacterium SCGC AG-343-D04 | reverse complement strand
TGTTGCAGCTCCGATATTGACCCATTCTCCGATGTAGGAATTTCCTATATATCCGTCGTGAGCTTTATTAGAATAGGGTTGGAAAACAGATTCGGATATTTCTCCAGATACTTTGCAATTATGACCAATGGAGGATGATTTGATTTTACCTCCTAGAATATGGGTATTGCTTCCAATATAAACTGGGCCTTCAATTCTAGTATGGGCGTTTATTTTTACATTTTTTTCTATATATACAGGCCCGTTTTCGGCATTAATCACCACAAAATCTTCTATATGAGTGTCGGTATTAATGAAGACGTTGTTTTCGTTGTATATGATCGTAAAGGGTTTAATATGACCTTTGATGATACCGGGTTGATTGGCTTTGTTAAAATCAAGTTGAATGTATTTTTTGTTTAAGGTAATGATGTCCCATGGATTGCTAATCAGATCGACATCGTCACATTCTAGCGTGATGCATGCAGGTCGTAGTTGTTTGATGAGTGTTTTGTTGGAAGGGGGAGAGAGTAAAAGTTTGGATAGGAAGTTAAGGGCCTCTCCTTTGACGTATGCGGCAACTAAGGTGTTATTGTAGGTCAATAAAGCGTTATTATTTTCATCAATGGAGTTGATATAGTTGAAGATCTGTTCATTCATAATGACTCTACTGTTGAAAAATAAGCAGGGAGCACCAGTGTTGATGTTGTTAATACTGTAGTTGGGGTATTTTTTCTTTAGGCAAGGTTTTAAGTAATCTCTTGCATTGAGAGTAATATTCCCATGGCTGAAGTAATCTTCAAATTTTTTAAAAAGGGTAGATTGTCCTACTAGAGAGTCAAAGATAGGGGCAAAATCTGTTAGTGGTGCTAACTTGCTATATTGATCATCTTCAAATATGCAGAAATTTATCATAATTAGCTTATAGTTTAACATAGCATTTAAATAGAGAAAATTTCTATTTTGAATAGTAGTCTAAAATGTTTTGATAAATCTTTCTCAGAGTTACAGACGAGCGATGACGAACTCAGGGTGGTTCAAGCCGCATGTTCCCTAGTACACCAAGACTTCTTTAACTTTCCTAGATTTGATAGAATAGTTTTAATACTATGTTAGCAAAGATTAGACATCGCTATAAATCGTGGAAGACATATAAAGAAGCGTTAAAAAAGACGCATAAGTTTCGTTATTATGTGGTTGACTTTGTGGAGACGATTTTAGTTGCATTGTGCATTGCCTTGTTTATCAAGGAATTTGTGATTCAAGTGTCGGTTGTTCCAACGGGATCTATGATTCCTACGTTAATTGGAGGAAAAGAAGGGGAGCTTAATGATCGTTTGTTTGTGAGTAAATTTGCCTATGATTTCTGGGAGCCAGAAAGGGGGGATATTGTTGTATTTCGTTCGCCGAATGATGATGGCAAAGATTATGTGAAGAGGTTGGTGGGTTTACCTGGAGAGACTGTAGAAATAAAGCGTGGGTATGTTTATATTAACGGGAAAGAACTTATACTTGAGGGGGTTGATATCCAACGAGATAGAGATTTTTATGGACCTCGAGTGATTGAAGATTCAGGCTATT
Source organism: Candidatus Marinamargulisbacteria bacterium SCGC AG-343-D04 (assembly GCA_003265885.1). GTDB lineage: Bacteria > Margulisbacteria > Marinamargulisbacteria > AG-343-D04. The sequence goes on along the minus strand of QFBQ01000043.1, from coordinate 8,679 downwards.
TTATGTTGGGGGATAATCGTAGTATGTCTAGAGATTCACGTTATTGGGGTTTTGTAAATAGAGACGATATTATAGGCAAGGCTTTGTTTACATTTTGGCCATTTAATAGGATGAAAGTTCTGAAATAAAATGTCTTCTATTGTACTAAATGGGAGTCACTATAATTTAGGGTGTAAGTCTTGTTCTTTGTATGAGTTGTTTGAAAGACTAGAGTATCATTCCAAGCAGTGTGTAGTTGAATTAAATGGAGAGCTTTTGCATAAGGATTCCTTTTCGAGTGCAACGATAAATGAACATGATGAAGTTGAAATTCTTCATTTCATGGGAGGCGGATAGTTTTGATTATGGCTCTATATCTTTTAGGGGACTTATGTTAAAATTTCTGGAGAAAAAACTATGACAGTAGAGTACAAAGCAGATCATATTAAAGTATTAGAAGGCCTGGAAGCGGTTCGTAAGCGTCCTGGTATGTATATAGGTTCGACGGGTAAGTCGGGACTTAATCATCTTGTTTTTGAGGTAGTAGATAATTCGATTGATGAGGCGATGGCAGGTTACTGTACAGATGTTTCGGTAACAATTGAAAAAGATAATGTTATTGTTGTTGAAGATAATGGACGTGGAATTCCCATTGATGAACATAAAGAGAAAAAACTTCCTGCGGTAGAGGTTGTGTTGACGACACTTCATGCAGGAGGAAAGTTTGAAGGGGAAGGGTATAAGGTATCAGGGGGATTGCATGGGGTAGGTGTCTCCGTTGTAAACGCATTGGCTGAATGGTTAGAAGTGGAAGTGTATCGTGATGGGAAGATATATAAGAATAGATATCAAAAAGGTAAGCCAGATCATCTTGTAGGAAGTTTTGAAGAGAATGTGATAGATAAGAAAGGGACTGTCATTCGGTTTAGGCCAGATGAAACGGTTTTTGATGATATAGATTTTACGTCAGAGGTGATTGATCATCGTTTAAGAGAATTAGCCTTTTTAAATCGTGGGGTTAGGATCTTTTTTACGGATAATCGTTTTGAAGAGCCGGAGACTAAAGAGTATATGTTTGAAGGTGGGATTCAGGCGTATGTCGAGATTATGAATGAGGCGAAGACGCCTTTGTTTGATAAGGCGATTTATTTGAAAAAGCAGAGAGATGGATATGAGGTGGAAGTAGCCATTCAATATGTGAATGATTATTTTGATGAGCATGTCATGACTTTTGCTAATAATATTCGTACGAAAGAAGGCGGAACTCATTTAAGTGGTTTTCGAACAGCTTTGACGAGAGTTGTGAATAGTTTTTCAAAAAAATATGATTTAGTTAAAGATAAGAAGTCTAATTTTTCTGGAACAGATTTGAAAGAAGGGTTAACGGCGATTATTTCTGTTAAATTGAGAGAGCCTCAGTTTGAGGGTCAAACTAAGACGAAGTTAGGGAATTCTGAAGTAAAAGGGATTGTTGATTCATTGGTAGATGAAGGGTTAGCAGATTTTATTGAAACAAATCCTAAAATTGGAAAACTCATTGTTAATAAGGCTTTAATAGCTCAGCGAGTACGTGAGGCTGCTAGAAAAGCTCAAGACTTAGTTCGGAGAAAATCTAGTTTAGAAAGTACAACCTTACCAGGAAAGCTTGCCGATTGTTCAGATAGAGATCCTAAGAACTGTGAAGTATATATAGTTGAGGGAGATTCTGCTGGGGGTTCTGCGAAGCAGGGGAGAGATCGAAATTTTCAGGCTATTTTGCCATTAAGGGGAAAAGTATTAAATGTAGAGAAGGCTAGGCTAGATAAGATTTTAGCAAATGAGGAAATCAGAACGTTGATTACTGCGATTGGACCTAATGCTGTAACGGGCTTGTCTGAGGAATCTAGAATAGAAGTGAAAAATGGTGGAGAAGAAGATTTAGGAGATGAAGATCCTTCTAAAGTATTGGATAAACTAAGATATCATAAGATAGTGATCATGACGGATGCCGATGTTGATGGAGCTCATATACGAACCTTGCTTCTGACATTCTTTTTTCGTTATGCGAGAGATGTTATTAGTGTAGGTGGGTTATATATTGCACAGCCGCCTTTGTATTTAGTGAAGAAAGGTGCCGGAAGGCATTATGTTTACAATGATAAAGAGTTAGAAACGAAGTTGGAAGAGCTCGGACGTAAGAGTGTTTCCATTCAAAGATATAAAGGGTTGGGGGAAATGAATCCTGATCAGTTATGGGAAACGACGATGGACCCTGAAAAGAGAACGATGTTACGTGTAGAGATGGAAGATGCAGAACAGGCGGACGAGATTTTCTCTGTGTTAATGGGAAGTAATGTTGATCCTAGAAAATTATTTATTGAAAAGTATGCGAAAGATGTTCGTTGGATAGATGTGTAGGGAGAAAAGATGACAGACGAAACGAAAGGCCAAGACGAATTATTTGATAGTGAAGAGTTAGAGCAAGCTGAGGTAGGGATTTCGACTATAGATATTAATGATGAGATGAAGTCTTCGTATCTTGAGTATGCGATGTCTGTCATTGTAGGAAGAGCTTTGCCAGATGTGAGAGACGGGTTAAAGCCTGTTCATCGACGTATTTTATATTCTATGTATAATTCAGGGTTTACGTCTAATAAGGCATATAAGAAGTGTGCACGTATAGTTGGGGATGTATTGGGACGGTATCATCCGCATGGAGATACAGCAGTATATGATTCTTTGGTGAGAATGGCACAGGATTTCTCTTTACGGTATATGTTTATTGATGGTCAGGGGAACTATGGTTCTGTTGATGGCGATAATGCTGCGGCGATGAGGTATACAGAGGCAAGAATGTCAAAAATCAGTATGCAGTTGTTGGAAGATATTGAAAAGAATACTGTAGATTTTTCTCCTAATTTTGATGAAAGTTTGCAGGAGCCTGATGTATTACCAGCTAGGCTTCCTGGATTATTATTAAATGGGACGTCGGGGATTGCTGTAGGGATGGCGACAAATATTCCTCCACATAATTTAGTAGAGTTGGTAGATGGAGTGTGTGCCTTAATTGATAATCCAGATATAGATATGGAAGGATTGATGGAGCATGTAAAGGGGCCGGATTTCCCAACTTCGGGTATTATTTGTGGAACGGAAGGTATTAAAAAAGCGTACGCAACGGGTAGAGGTAGTGTTGTTATTAGAGCGAAGATTTCTTATGAGACGACGAAGAGGAATAGGGATGCGATTATTGTTGATGAGTTGCCGTATCAGGTTAACAAGGCTAATTTAATTATTAAAATTGCCGAGCTGGTCCAAGATAAAAAGATTCCTGGAATTTCAGATTTAAGAGATGAGTCGGATAGAAATGGAATGAGAATATTTATAGAGTTAAAGCGGGATGCATCTCGGGATGTGGTGTTGAATCAGTTGTTTAAGCATACGCAGTTACAGAACAGTTTTGGTATTAATATGGTGGCTTTGGTTAACCGTATACCTAAGTTGTTAAATTTAAAAGAAGTATTATCTTATTATATTTTACATCGTAAAGAGGTCGTTGTACGGCGTACGACGTATGACCTAAATAAGGCTAAAGATCGTTTACATATTTTAGAGGGTCTACGTATTGCTTTAGAAAATATAGATGATGTTATAGCACTTATTAAGAAATCGAAGAATGCAGATGAAGCAAGAGAAGGGTTGATGTCGAAGTATGCCTTGTCTGAAAAGCAAGCAACGTCGATTTTGGAGATGAGATTACAGCGTTTAACGGGGTTAGAGCGAGATAAAATTGAAGCGGAGTATAAGGAAATCGTGGCGACGATAGCGGATTTAGAAGATATTTTGGCGAATGAATCTAGAGTATTTTCTATTATTAAAGATGAACAGTTGGCAGTTAAAGAGCAGTATGGAGATGATAGACGTACAGTAATTGGTGAAGCTGTTCATGAAATGTCGATGGAGGATTTAATCCCGAATACGCAGGTGGCGGTTCTGATATCTAAAAATGGATTTGTAAAACGCATGAACCTTGATCAATTTAAGAAGCAAAATAGAGGTGGGCGAGGAATAAACTCGATGAAAACTCGAGATGAAGATTCTATAGAGCATTTGTTAATTACAAATACGCATGATTATTTATTGTGTTTTTCGACAAAAGGACGTGTATTTAAGATTAAAGCGCACCAGGTTCCAGAAACGTCGCGTCAGAGTAAAGGCGTGTCTTTGGCACATTTTCTTCATTTTGAAGAGGACGAGCTACTGTCAGTAGTTATAGATGTTAAAGAGTTCTCGGATAAAGAATATTTATTTATGACGACCAAAAAAGGTGTTGTGAAGAAAACGTCTTTGGATGCGTTTGTTCACTTTAAAAACAAGCCAATAGCGGCTATTAATTTAGATGATGGGGATTCTCTGGAGTGGGTAAAAAAGACGAATGGAGACAAAGATATTATGTTGGTGACGTCTTCGGGGATGTTGATTCGATTTGAAGAAAGCCAAGTAAGAGGGATGGGACGTACTTCTCGAGGGATTCGTGGGATTAAGATTCGTGAAGAAGACGAGCTGATTTCCATGAACTTTGTTGAACATGACGATGAAGACTCTCGAATTTTAGTGATTACACGTTATGGATATGGTAAAAATATACGTTTATCTGAATTTAGATGTCAAAACCGTGGGGGAGTTGGAGTGAAGTGTTTGAGCTTTAGAAAGAGTATCAAAGACGATCGAGTTCAAGATGCGGTGGTTGCAACACGTGAGCATGAGATTATCATTGTGACAGAGTCTGGAACCTTGTGTAGACAATCTGTTGGAAAGATTTCGACACAGAAACGTGGAGCTCAAGGTGTTCGGATTATGAAATGTGACGATTCAGATTTTGTGACGGCTATGAGTGTGGTTGAATTTGAAGATGAAGAAGAGGATTCTTCGGAAAAGCTTATTAAGTAAGCTTCATAGTTTTTTTATTTTTATAAAAGTATAACAGAGAGTTTAAGATAGACTTTTGAGTTAGTGTAATCTGTTCAACGGGATTTATAGTGGGCTCTATTAATAAGACTTTTTTATAATTTTCGTAATTGAATTATATGCTGTTTTTTTTATTAATCATTTGAATGAAAATCCCGAAACCGCCCCTGTCGGAACTGAAATTACTCTTCCAGATGAAACTAAAGGTTCTTTAACCCTGCTTAATGTCAACACTCCAAGAGGACAAACATGGGTGATGGGTAAAACTGATATGTTGCAACGACAATCCATATATACTAACACTTCTAGAAAACCCCTTACGCATGCAACTCTCGAATCCCTAAAGCTCCCTAACCCCGATGACATTGGGCTACTAAATCTAAAGGCCCTACAGGCAAGGCTATTCAAGATTTAATGAAGGAGTTGCAAGAAGCAGAGTCTCAAGAATTTGTTACTTACGAAGTGGGAATTCAACTTACGTTAAAGGGGGGTGTGAGAGTAAGTGGGGCACAGACCTCTTATACTATTTTTAAGGGAACTGATAATGAATGGCAATACTCTGAATTGCCCTTAGCTGAACTAAAAGCGGATTCTGAGTATACATCTGGATGAACATTAACTACAGATGATTTAAAAAAATTATGTGGGAATGATGTGAGATGAGCTGTATTTGACCTAACATAGAGCTAAGCTTTCAGAGTTACAGTTTGTTTTTGAAGAATGTAAACACTAATTATGTTGCAGATTTAGATTTAATTGATCTAGAAATTTTTCATCAGGCGTTTTATGTACAAAATGAATAACTCCTGATGAAATTAAGTCGCTACTTACCTGAGATAAAATGGATTCGTTTTTTTCATCTATTTGTTTACTTGCGACTAAATATCCCAGCCAAAAACCACTCAGTGTATTAACCCAGCCTTTTAGTTTTCTTTTTTTTTCTAATTTATGTTGTAATCTAGGAATTGTAGTGCTGTAGTTATTCGTGTTAATGGAGTGTAGTTCGGAATTATATCCAGGCTTTTTTACAGCCCGGTATAAGTTTAAACTAATAAAGGTTACTTCAAACCCGCTGATTGATTTATTAAATAACGCAAGGGTAATGTAGCACGCAGATTTAACTAACGATAACGTTTGGATATTGTCATAATTTAAGGCATCTTTGGTAGTGTATTGAATCACTTCTTTTTCAATGTTACCCATGCTTTGCGTAGAGGCTATGGCTCCATGAGAAAGCAGGATAAGAAGACATAAAACGTTGATTGTTTTTTTGATCATTCTATTTTTAGGATATCATTTTTTTTTGTGAATGAATAATAGGATTATTATGATGATGTTTGGTGATATTGTGGTGGAGGGAGCTGGATTTGAACCAACGTAGAGCTAAGCTCGGCAGATTTACAGTCTGCTGCGATTGACCACTCCGCCATCCCTCCATATCTGTGTCCAATAGGATGGTCTTTTATATTGGAGGTATAAGAATACTAACTCACAGGGGCTGCTGTCAAACTTCTTTTTTTCTCGATTGTAAAGATGAAAGTGGATCCTTTTTTTAAAGTACTTTCTACTCTAATATTTCCGTTGTGAAGCTCTACTAATTCTTTTACGATGGATAAGCCTAATCCTATGCCATCATACTCTCTGGTAGACGAATAATCGATTTGTCTGAATTTCTCAAAGATCACGTCTTTTTCACTTTCTTTAAGGCCTATGCCACTGTCTTGCACTGAAAATTCTATGGCATCCGGTAACTCTTTGCAGGAGACGTTTATAAAGCCCTTTTCTGTAAATTTGATACTGTTAGATATTAAATTGACAAATACTCGTCGTAACTTTGCTTCATCTGCGTCTATATACAATGTTTGATCTGTTACGTTGTTGTTTAATGTTAAGTCTTTCCCTTTTGTTAAAGGAGTTAAGGAATGTGTAATGGTGTTGATAAATTCATGAATAGATATTTTTTTATAGGCGAGTTTTGTTTTGTTGGCTTGTATTTGTGATAACTCTAATAAATCATTGATGAGTACTTTTAATGTGCTGGCTTCCTTTAATGCTGTTGATAAACAAGAGTGTTGCTCTTCAGTGAGTGTATCTTTTCCCGTATGTGTGACGAGTTCTATAAATCCTATAACGGAGGTTAAAGGTGTTCTCAGCTCATGAGAAACGGTTCTTAAAAACCCTTCACGTAATTCTTCAATTTGTTTTTCATGGGTAATATCTCGAATTAAATACACAATGCCAATAGGTTTTTTTCTAATGTTTTTTACTACGGTTGAGGTCATCAGAAATGTTTTCTGCATTTTGTCTGTTGTATGACTAAATTCTGATGTGTAGACCGTGTTTGTTTTAACGCTAATTAAATGCTCTTTAAATGTTTTGTTGGTAATGAAGGTCTCTAATGGAGTATTTATTTTTTCTTTTATGGTGAAATCAAAAATGTTTTCGGCTTGTGTGTTGGCCAAAATAATAGTGTTGCTTAAATCTGTAACGATTATGCCGTCGGGTAAGCATGCAATAATAGCTTCAGATTGCTCTTTTTGATGTAGGAGGATGTCTGATGACTTCTTTAGTTTTTCAACCATTTGGTTAAATGACGTGGCAAGTTCGCTGATTTCATCGTTGGACTCAATAAATACTTTTTGTGTGAAATCACCTTGTGCTACTTTTTTTGAGACGGTACGCATGATATCAATAGATGTCGTCATTTTTTTGATGATAAGGTTGTAAATAAAAAACAATAAACTTGTAAAGACAGTTACAACGCTGATGACTCCTAAAATAATTTTAATGAAAGTCGCAATATAGGCAGATGACGATGTTGCTATAAAATAATATAAATGGGGGTTCTGATTGGATTGTTTAAACGATAGTTTTAAAGGTTTTTTGATGATGAGGTTATGTGTAAATGTGTTGTTTTGATGTGCGTTTAAGAATGCTTTTCTAATGCTTGGACTAAGTGTTTCTTTTTCTGTCTGTTTAGTTAAGATGATGAGAGGATTGTTTTGATGTGTATTTTTTTTATCGTTAAAAAATATAAGTCCGTATTTGAAAAGAGGATCTAACTCCATTTTTGAAAGTTCTTTGCTTAAATTATAGTGGATGGAAGCAGGTTTTTGTTGATTTAAAGCGCGGCTCAATAAAAGTTGAGGAGAATTTTTAGTGTTTTTTGGTATGATGCTTATACTCTTGTTGGATAGTTGATTGATGATGGATGTGTCGTAATTAACTGTAAAATCTGAAATAGACAATGATTTAGATAAATAGCGACGCTGTTTTTGAAGGTCCTTTTCTGTTTTAATAGCATCGAGATAGACCGTGCTAGAATGAATGATTTCTGCAAAATGTTTATCGATATACTGTAGATTTAATGCAAAATTTTCGCTTTCTTTTTCTGTGAAAATTTTAGATATAAAAATAGAAGACCATGTAATTAACAATGTTGTTAATACCAATGTAAAAATAATAAAGGGCAGCAAAATGCGCTTTTGTAGATTGTTTTTCATATCTATAAACGGTAAATCCTTATTCTTTACTATAGCAGATGCGTTAAATGATGCAACATAATTCCTGCTGAAACAGATACGTTTAAAGAATCAATATGCCCTTTCATTGGAATATTGATAGAGGTATGAAGAGACTTAGAGACAATGTTAGAGAGTCCTTTATGCTCGTTTCCTAATACGACGACAACAGGAAATGGTGGAGAAAACTCAGAAAGAGCGGTTCCGCTGTTTGAATCCATTCCTATAATCC
>QFBQ01000042.1 GCA_003265885.1 Candidatus Marinamargulisbacteria bacterium SCGC AG-343-D04 | reverse complement strand
AAAACAATTATAATGACTTTTAGAAAAATACCTTATGCATTTTTAAGTAGCTCTCCGAGATTTCCAAAAGAAAGAACCCGTTCAACTCTAGGTCCGGGAAGCTATAATCCTAAACCTATAACAAATCCTTCAAAATTTGGATCTTTTTCAAAGGCTAAACGATTTTCTATTCAGAAGCCCTCTCAATTAAAAATTTTTAAAGATCAATCACAAATCAAGCATGATATAATTGTACTAATTGGACATTCCACTGCAGGAAAATCAACATTGTGTACAGGGCTACGAGATTTGAAGAATCCATTAGCACAAGTTCATAAAAAGCACCCACAACGATCGTTTATAAATTCTGAAATAGAGATTCAAGGTAGGGAATGGAAAGTAATAGCTGATAATATTGGTAATCTACGAGAGCGGGTTTTAACAATTAAGGATTCTAGGACTAATGAACAACAAACCATTACCATAACTTCTTCCCCAGATAAAAAAGGGGATTCAGTTGTCCATATTAATGGAAGACCTGTACAAGATGTATTCGTTAAAATGAATTGGAAAGTAACTGGAACAGATATTATGCATGACAAGACAGATAAAGAGATAGAGAAAAGATTTAGAAAATTTATTTATCAATCAAAAACATACACACAATGGTATAACGGTGAAAGAGAACGTGCTAGTGCTACTGTAGGCTCTTGGGCTGAAAAAGAAATATTTATAAAATTATTTAAGGGCGAAGGGAATATCCCAGAAGGACTAACCGGAAAACTTAAGGAAATAGAGACTGGTTACAGAAAAGAGACTAGTAAAGGCACTTTTTTAGAAAGGGTATTCGATACTATAGGAAATAATACTTCTGCTATTGTAGATATCGTGCCAAATAACGAAATATTTAAGGGCTTAGAAGAACTGATACGAAAAAATAACAAATTAAAAATATATCAACTTCTTTTACCTGTTTCACAGTTGATAAAACGCATGCAAACACGTAATAAAAATGCAGAAAAAAATAAAAATGGAGATAGCCGTTTTGGAATGTTTCCCTTAATTCAATTGAGTCAAATGGTTACAAAATCGGATGATGGTAAAGATAGTTTATTTAAAATAACCAAGCAGGAGATTCATGATTTCTGTCAAAAATTTGGGAGCGATGAGCCTGAAAAAGAAAGAAAAATGAAAGAAAAATTTGGTTTCAAACCTGATGATACAGAAATTTATGTAAAGCTTCGATACCCACAGTTGGGAACATTAATACTACCATGGGAAAAAATAAGAGAAAGAGAAATTGTTGAAGAAATTTTTTAGGATTTGAAAACTGAAATCTAATAGTGCAAAGCTAAACATTTCACATTTAATATAATATATTCATTTAAACCCCGTTGAAGCAACCATAGTTACCTATCCAATTAACTATGAACTAATATCAAAAATCGATGCAGTAGCATCTAAAAAACCTCTGCTAAATTTTCAACCTTTTTTCTATACAAAAGTTCAAAAAAAAATCACTTATCTTGACCATATACATCCCGTAAACTACATTATCCCCCATGCCAAAAATTATTCTTGTAGAACCAGAAATACCCCAAAACACCGGTAATATTGCTCGATTAACTGCCGCTAACCAAATCCCCTTAGTCCTTCTTGGAAAACTCGGATTTTCATTAGACGATAAACGCGTAAAACGTGCGGGATTAGATTACTGGCCCTACGTCAATTGGCATCATGACCCAGACACAATGACCTACCTAAAATCCTGTAACCGGAATAACTTGTTCTTTCTATCCACCCACAGCACCACCCCTTATACAAATGCCGCATTTACCGATGAAAGCATGCTCGTCCTAGGCGGCGAATCCAAAGGTCTACCTCCCCACATCCATGAACAATTTAAGGAGCGATTTATCACCATTCCCATGGCATCCCCTCATATAAGAAGCTTAAACCTGAGTAACGCAACTGCAATTGTTTTATATGAGATTCTGAGGCAAACAAAACACCCTCTATAGCTTTCTGTATCTAATCTGTGTCTTAACGGTTGACCTACAAAGGGTATCTATCAAAAGTGTCAGAATCTTCCAATATTCTTACAAAACATTACTATCTAATTTATATAAACCACTTATATCCATTGATAATCACAGCATTAAATTGGATAATACTCCTGATTCAAAATCAGGAGTTAAATAACATGTACAAAAAAAGAATAGCAATGCTATGCGCATTATTATTAGTAATATTTATACAATCAAAAAACATTCAAGCTACTAGTGGCACCATAAGCATTGGACCTGTAAGTGGATTAGCCCACTCAGGTGTAGGCGGTTATCATGACGTAGATACCATGGTTTTAAATCCATCGTGGTTAGTAGATTTCTCTGGTAAGCATGTTACAAAATTTGGGATGGTTTCCTTTGTTCCTTCATTTAAATCCAAACAAAATGTGGAAGCAATCAACATAAACACAGGCTACATAGAAAACAAAATGGAAACAGTTCAATTACCCCATTTTGCTCTCATTACAAAGTTATCAGACAATGTTGCCTACGGATTAGGAGTTTTTTCAGGAGGTGGATCGGGTTCAGATTTTACAGAAGCACCTGATTCCTATCAAATTCTATTCAATGAATCAAAAAATCATTTTGGGACCATTGGTCTAGCAAACTCAATAAGTATCAAAAAAGATAATTTTCGTACCGGATTAACTCTAGATATTGTATCTGGGATGCTTTCAACTAGCAAAAACGACCCCGTTAATAAAGTAGGATCCTCAGACACTCCTATCAAACTAACTACAGATTCATCCGCTACAGCTATGCGTTACCAACTAGGGGCAGGTTACGTTCTAAACCCGATGATCCAGTTTGGAATAAGCTATACATCTAAATTGCAATTAGACTTTGAACGCGGATTAATTGATTATAAAGATAATCAATTTATTTATTCCAATAAAAAACTAGACGAACCTAGCAGAATATCAGTGGGAGCAAACATTAAAAAGAATCGATACAAAGTCATTACAGATATCCATTTTATTAATTGGGAAGATACACATTATAAAGACTATGGATGGCAAAATAGCACAATGGTAAATGTAGGGTTACAATATAGTGTCATTCCAGATAAGTTAATCTCATCTATTGGATATAGCCTGTCTTCTAGAGTCATTAAGCATTCATCCAACATCGAATTTGAAACAGCTTTTCTAAATACCGCAATTATTCCCGCCATTTTAGAAAAAGAAATCTTTTTGAGCACAGACTATTTTATAAAAGAACACTTAAAATTATCCGGAACCTTTATATACTGGCCAGAAACATCGGTAACACAAAAAGGAAGCTATTTCGGTTCTGACTTTTCCGGAACACTCTCTAGCCAAGGCTATGCAATGATGCTAGGTCTGAACGTAATGATGTAAAACATCTACATATCAAATGGGTGGCCTTCTCCCCCTATAACAAATAAAATCTAGATGACCACCCATACCCCAGTCATCTCAAACTGAATTTATAGAAAAAGTAATCATGTCTAAGCCCAAAATTGATCCTCAGATTCCTGATCATTTGAATAAAGCCATACTTCTTGTATTTTTCCTTTAGATATTCTTAAAATATCTGTTCCTAGCATATCTATTGAATGAAAATCGTTTTTTGCATAGAACTTTAACTCTATCTTTATAAGCCCATGGTTTTCTTTTATAGAAAAAATATCTGTAATAGAAAAAGTCCCCTGACTACGTCTCATAAACTCTGATAAAAGCTTTTCAACACTTTCTTTTCCAAAGTACTTTCCAGATAACGAATTACTCCCTGGTTGATTCCAAATAACAGTATCAGATAAAAAAGAAAAGAAGCTGTTTATATCTCCTTCCTTTAAACTATTAATATAATTTTCTGCTAATTCAATTGAACTCATTTTTTTCTCCTTTTAATGGTGTCTTTATACTTTATCTTTATTGATGAATATTTATTCTCCTTTCACAATTTATATTTCTTGACATGAGAATAGTTCTTTCATAGCATTAAAGTAAAGTATGTACTATTTTGTAATATACATACTAAAAAGAAAGTAAGGCCTTTATGAAACACAAAAATGAATGTCCTGTTACGTATTGTATTCGCTGTATTGGAGGTAAGTGGAAACCTTTGATATTGTGGCACATTAATCAATGTGACGTATTGCGTTATGGTGAATTATTTAAAACAATTCCTAAAATCACCCAAAAAATGTTAACTCAACAATTAAGAAGCTTAGAAGAAGATGGCATAGTAAGCAGGAAAGTATATCCTATAATACCCCCAAAAGTTGAATACAGTTTAACAAAGCATGGTAAATCAGTAATTCCAGTTTTAGAATCTATGGCTAAATGGGGGCAACATAATTATATTTAAAAAATTACAGATATATTATCTAACATTATTTGTCGAAAAAAAACCACCTTTTCTAGCAACTATAAACTCAAGATAATACAAAAAACACTATACAAGAACATCCGAATATACTAAAATTCACAACTCATAATTTGAGTACTATTCTGCATTTTATGTAAAAAAACCTCCTACAATCAAAAAGAAGTTGGTAAAGTTATTTACTAGATTATTCCTTTACACATTAAAAAAATAAAATTAATGAAACAAATTGACACTTTATAACGATAACTATAAAAGAGACATTTTATGACAACAAAAAAAAACACAAAATATCTATTAATTCTACTCTGTAGCATTTCATTACTATTAACGAGTTGTGAAAATAATAATGATCTATTATTTCAAGAAGAGATTAATCAAGAGAATACTGAAAGCCCCTCCTCTTCTCCTAAACTTGAAGGTGTAGACTCCGATAAAGATGGAATTTCCGATATAGATGAACTCACAATTTATGACACAGATCCAAATAAAAAAGATTCTGATGACGACGGAATTCCCGATGGATACGAAATTTATAACGAGATTAACCCACTCTTTAACGATGCTAACGATGATTTTGATCAAGATGGTTTATCAAATCTTGACGAATTCAACAAAAATACTCAAGCAAACAACCCTGATTCAGATGGAGATAAGCTCTCTGATGGAGATGAAGTAAGAGTTCATCGCACAAACCCAAACAACACGGACTCCGATAGTGACAAACTGTCAGATTATGATGAAGTAATCACACATAATACAAACCCAAACAGCATATTCTCCGATAGCGACAATCTAACAGATTATGATGAAATCAACACATACAAAACAGACCCAAACCAAACTGATTCTGACAGCGACGGTGTCCCTGATGGATACGAAGTTCAAAACAGTCTCAACCCTCACGTAAACGATGCTAGCGAGGATTTAGACCAAGATGGTCTATCTAATATAGAGGAATTCTATACGAATACACACGCAAACAACCCTGATACGGATGGAGATAACCTTTCTGATAGCGATGAATTGAACATTCATCACACATCACCCAATAACCCTGATACAGATAACGACACCATTCCTGATGGTTACGAAATTAATAACGGTCTCAACCCGCTTGTAAACGATTCCAATGAAGACCTCGATCAAGATGAATTATCAAACCTAAATGAGTTTATCAATAACACCTCTGCAAATAACCCTGATTCTGATAACGACAATATTCCCGATGGATACGAAGCATTAAATGATCTAAACCCAAACAATAGTGACGATGCACATGAAGATTTAGATCAAGATGGGATATCCAATATAGACGAATTCACTTATAACACTCTTCCCAACAACTCTGACTCTGATGGCGACTCATTATCAGACTATGATGAAATAACACTATATCAAACAGACCCTAACAGTCCTGACTCTGATAACGACAACATTCCAGATGCATACGAAATACACAACGATCTCAATCCTCACATTAACGATGCAAACAATGATTTTGATAAAGATAGTATTTCAAACATAGATGAATTTAATAACAACACCTCTTCTAACAATCCTGATTCTGATAACGATAACATCCCTGATGGCTACGAAATTCAAAATGATCTAGACCCTCTCAAAAACGATGCTAATGAAGATTCAGATCAAGATGGCGTATCAAACTTAGATGAATTCAAGAATAACACTGATATTAACAACCCTGATTCTGATGGAGACAAATTATCAGATTATGATGAAATCAGGTACAATACAGACCCTAACAACCCTGATTCTGATAACGACACCATTCCTGATGGATACGAAGCTCAAAACGATCTCAATCCTAATAAAAACGATACTAATGAAGATTTAGATCAAGATGGAATATCTAATCTAAACGAGTTTGATAACAATCTTCTCGCAAACAACCCTGACTCTGACGGCGATAACCTTTCTGATGGAGATGAATTAAATATTCATCTAACATCACCCAGCAACCCTGATTCAGATGACGATGGTCTACAAGATGGAGACGAAGTCCATAACCATTTAACTGAGCCTCTAATAAAAGACTCTGATGGCGATACTTTATCTGATGGAGATGAAGTAAACATCCATGGCACAAACCCAACACTACGTGACTCTGATAATGACACCCTAAGCGATGACTACGAAATTCAAAATAACTCTGACCCTTTAACCTTTAACCCTCCACAGATGATATAAAAAACGGACAAAAACATGACGACATTACTTAAATTTATAAAACAAACATCTCAGGAACTATTCAAGTATCTGACCCTACTATCTATTCTTTTAGTCACAATTTGGATTATTAATTTACATAGCCAAGGCAAATTATCTCTTGGAAAATCAACAATGGAATCTCAATATGAACAAGAAATTACAACAAAAACAACTCAGTTCTTACAAACCTTACTCAATAGCCAACAATTCAAAGTATTCACCACCGTGACATTCAAAGAAAAACTAGAAAAAGTCCAAAAAACTGTAAAAATACCCAAAGAGTTCAAAGAAACACAGTCTACAGAATCCACTATAGAATCAAAATCTACATCTATCAGTAAAACCATTGAAAGAAAATCCGAAAAAAACCCCGTCACCTTACCAGGTATGACTGAAATGTTAACAGATACTCGATTTTACGACATTAAAGAAAGCAGCAAACCAGAAAAAAAACAGTCTAAAAGAAATTCAAGCAAAACCGATTCCAACAAAATATACTTCGATGAAGAAAACATTGAAATCAAATACAAAGATAACCGAATCGACACTCTAAAAGTACTCATCCTATTTGATTACTCTATTTTCGAAGAAAACGACATTATGAGAACAGAAATTCAACACTATCTAGAAAACATCTTATCCATTAATTATGATAGAGGCGATCAATTATTACTCGAAAAAAACCACATTTCCACACAGTTTAACATCGTTGAAACCTCAAAACTGTTTCTAGAAAAACACATCACAACCCCACTAAAAAACGTCTACAAAAAAGTGCGCCCATATTGGTACGTACCTCTACTTGCATTAGCATTTTTCCTTTTAATAAAATTAATCATGTGGTTAATAAGTATACGAAACACGTATAAACAGAAAAAAGAAAAAGACAAACAAGCTTTAGAAGATACCGATACACAAGACGACTCTCAGGAAAAACAACACGCTATTGAACCTACATATAAACACCCTAAAGAAGTCATCAGCGCCATACAAAAAGCACCTGATACAACAATAGAAATCATAGAAAATTGGTTGAGGGAAGATAATGACAAATAAAAACAAACCATCAATAAAATTAAAAAATATAGATAAAGTAATCATAGTGCTATCTCACCTATACAAGGTCAACACATCCCTATTTTTATATATTTTTAAAGAACTAAAATTAGACATTTTTACAAAAGAAAAACTATTAACGCGTATTAAAGAAATGCCAATTTATTCACAAGAACACACCAGAGAATCTCTCTCTGAATGCTTTAACTTACTTCAAAGTGGAGAACTTGTCCCTATCAGCACCCTTCATAAACTAGAAGATCAAATCAACAACTCCTATGAAGAAACGCATAGCGATTCCAATAAACTCTCCTTTTTCAGTGAGTTCCCTGTAGAAGATTATGCCTCATTCTTATCCGAGCATCCTCACCCCATCAAAGGTCTTTTATGCCACAGTTTATCAGGAAAAGAACTCAAAGAACTGTTCTCAACACTAGCCATAGATGAGATTAGCCTCTATTTAAAACACTACCAGAACATGTCCCCTTCCAATGAAAAATGTCAAAACGCATTCAAACTATTTCTGTTAAACAAATTAAAACTAAAAAAGAAACAAGGACTTAAAAGCTCACACAGTAAAACTCAAAAACTAGTAGAAATTTTAGAGATTTTTGATGAAGAAACATTTACAAAAATTGATCAACTTCAAGTTAGCAATGACATGACCGAAAAACTACGCCCCTTTTTCTTAGATATTGAAGACATTCTTAGCTTTAATACTCAAGACCAAAAAACTATCGTAAACACATTAAATGAAAAGAAAATACTTCCTCAAGTCATATTAAACTTCAATGAAGAAACACGTTTAACACTGTTATCTAATCTGAGTGAAAGACAACGTGCCATTATTTTAGAAGATATAGAGTATATTTCAAAAAAATCAGATAAAAAAAGCGATATATCCAAATTTGAATGTATCCACACAATACGACAATTACAAAAAGAACAAAAGATTGATTCGAACATTAAACAAGCAACACAACTAGAAGGTGAAAAATGAAACAAAAAAGAGGCTTTGAATTTTCATTTCTTTTCGGAATAGCTCTCGTAGGAGCCGTCCTTTATTATGGTATTGGTATTTCCACATTTCTAGAATTATTTTGGCATCCTCAATCTCTAATCATCGTCATCGGGGGAACCTTTGCTGCTACCTATCTCAATAGTCCTGGACTTCAAATAAAGCGATTATTTTCCCGACTAATCGTTGCATTTAGCTTTAAATCTTCCTCAAAACTCTCTCATGACATCACTAATCTATCTGCACTATCAACAAAAATTCGTCAACAAGGATTAGACTCTATAAAACAAGAAATTACTAACTGCAACGACATTTTTTTAAAAAATGCACTTCAACTACTCGCAGATGATATTACAGGTAATACCCTAAAAGATATTTTGATCGAAAACATTGAAAACATTAAAAAACGCCACCTCCAAAGCTTTTCATTTTTTGAAAGCTTAGCCAACTATGCTCCTGCTTTCGGGTTACTAGGAACCGTCATCGGTCTTATAAAGTTACTTGCCAACTTACAATCTCCTGAGCAATTAGGGCAAGGGATGGCCATTGCTATGGTAACCACGTTTTATGGACTAGCACTAGCAAACCTGCTCTTTCTGCCTATATCTGGAAGATTGAGGTTGTTAAGTTTTCAAGAAATCCTACAAAAAGAAATGCTATTAGTAGGCGTTGTAGCTATTTCAAACAATGAAAGTGCTTACGTCGTAAAAGAAAAAATGCAAATGTTTTTATCAAAACAAGAGAGAAAAGCACTATGGAAAAAATAAATTATTCATCTGTATTAGAAAACACAAAAAACCATTCTTTCTTTATATCCTTTACCGATATATCGTTACTTCTATTGGTCTTTTTTATTTATCTCTTTTCAATTTCTACAGTTACGCCCAATAAAGTAAAAACAATTTCCATAGGGATTCAAAAGTCTTTAGGTCTATTTAATGAAGATACTTCTCTAAGTTCAGTGACAGAGTCCGAATCACTTAATGACTCCTTAACTCAACTTTCAACTCCCTTAGACAATGAACTACTCATATCACTAAGCCAAGATATTTTATTTGTCCCAGGATCTGCAAAAATTAAAGAAAAGGGGAAACAGTACCTAAAAAAACTCGCTCTATTACTAAAAAAACAACATGCTCTCATTATTGTCGAAGGACATACCGACAACACTCCCATTAACACCTCTGCCTTTCCTTCAAACTGGCATTTATCTGCAGTAAGAGCCTCCGCTGTAGCCAAAATTCTAAACGAATCTGGAGTACATTCAAAGTATTTAAAAGCAACTGGATATGGAGCTTCAAGACCTATTTTAAAAAATACAAGCGCTATATATAAAGCGCAAAACAGACGAGTCGAAATTTATATAAAGCCGCTATAACAAGGAGATAAACATGAACCCAACATTAAAAACATTATACGTTTATCAATTAAAAATCGCGAATCTCTTAGCAGAGGAATTAAGCACGCTTTACAAAAACGATTACACCATCAATAACATTGAACTACTGAATCTACCTGAAGAGATTGAGCCCTTCTTAACTCACTCAAAAAAACACATCTTCATTCCCTTCTTTTGTGCAAATAGACGAGGCTTCATTGTTCTACCTCCCTCCCTTTGCCATCATTTTTCCCAACAATTTTTAGGAATAGACGATACCGAAAACACAGCCCCTTCTAGTTTACTCATTGAATTTATCGCACTAAGACTATCACTGTATATCTCTCAGTGTTTTGACCAACACGGAATCATCCTAAATCACCAAGAAAAGATTATTTTAGGAAAATCTATTTCAATTAATCCGCAATTAGAAGATTACCATCTCATACAATTTAATATCGAAAACAAGG
>QFBQ01000041.1 GCA_003265885.1 Candidatus Marinamargulisbacteria bacterium SCGC AG-343-D04 | reverse complement strand
CTAGACGATGAATAATATCGTCTAGGGCGTGATTGGGTTTAGAATTCTTCTACAGTTGTTGATCCATCTGAATTAAATGTTGTTTTTTTGGTTAATGTTCCAGAGTTGTCAAAGTATGTAATATATTCTTTTATACCCTCGCTGTCATATGAGGTTATATCTTTGATGATCCAGTTTGAATAATAAGTGTATATTTTATTGGCATCTAAGATAAGTTCGGATAAAGGAGTGGAGTAAGTATAGTCCATTACAGATATAAGTTGGCCTAAAGAGTTGTATTTAAATACAGTCGTATATTTAGGAAAACTACCGTCTTCAAGAATATCCTGATACTGCCCTGTGATAAATCCATTGTCATTGTAGATATAGAGTAATTCTATTTCGCCAGAGATTTCTTTTATTATACCTGAAACTTTTTCATGTTGATTGTATTTTGAGATTTCACTATATTCTTCAGAGGCTCCCATTTTTTCATAAAACTCAGTTTTACGCCCAAGAGAGTCAAATAAGGTATAGTTCCCTTTTGTGTTCTCAATCTTTTCAAGTACGTTATTTTCATTATAGTGATAGGTATCAAAGGGTAATCCATTTCTAGATACACTTGAAATATTTCCGTTGTTATCATAAGAATAGAGCAGGGTCGTATTACCTTCGTCGTCAAGATCAACTTGTTTAATAAGTTTTAAGCTAGCATCATAATAATATTCAATAGAAAATAATAAATGGTGATTCATATAAAATATTCTTTCAGTGCTCTTTAGACCATCAGCGTTGTATGTATATTTATGAGTTTGTTGATAACCATGTTCATCAGATTTAACTTCTAGTATAGTCTGTCCTAAATCATTCACTTCCCTAAAAGCTACTCCATAAGGCAGAGTCTCTTCTGTAAGTGATTCTTTAATATCGCTAGAACTTCCGCTACATCCAACCATCGAGATAGACATAAGGATTAAAAGTGCCCCCGTTATATAGTGATATTTTTTTTGTTTTTTTTCATTTTATTTCTCCTTTAATGAATGTGTGGTCTGTAAAATTCTTTTTTCTTTGGCTCGTTATATTTTTGAAATATAATTCTTAAAAGAAAGTAAATATTTATTTTTATAAAAAAATAATATAGATTTATGTGGTTTGCAATGTAATTTTTGTTTTTTTTGAATTTTATTATTTTTATTTCGAATAAATGGAAAGGGTAAATTTTGACAAAATTTACATAAAAAATGTAAACCTGTTAGATTATACGGCTTTTTGAAGAGAGAAACGAATGTATTAGATTAAGCAGCTTTATTCTTTTTACTAGTAGCTTTAGCCTTAGAAGACTTTTTAAGTAAACTTTTTTGAATGTCTTTAGACAATTGTGTTTTGATATAGTGTTTGACTTCATCAACCGAAACGGTTACGGACTTTTTCTTAGAAGAAGGTGCTTCAAACATCGTATCTAGCATTAATTCTTCCAAAATACCTCTTAATGCACGAGCCCCGACTTTTCGCTTTTGAGATACTCTCGCAATGAGTTCTAGGGCTTCCTTATCGAAATTCAAGGTAACATCATCAATTTTAAGTAGTTTTTGATATTGCTTGGTGAGTGCATTTTTAGGTTCTGTTAAAATACGAACCAAAGCCTCTTCATCTAAGTCATGTAAAGGCGCGATAATAGGTAAACGTCCAATGAGTTCTGGAATAATTCCAAATTTTAATAAGTCTTCTTGTTGAACATGCTTGAAAATACTGTGGTCATCGATATTTCCATGGTCAGATCCGCTCATAAACCCAATGTTTCGAGCGTTCAAACGGGCTTCAATAATAGGCTCTAATCCATGAAATGCTCCCCCGCAAATAAATAAAATGTTGGAGGTGTCTACCGGGATAAATTCTTGTTGTGGGTGTTTTCTACCACCTTTGGCTGGAACATTTACGATGGTACCTTCAAGCATCTTTAATAAGGCTTGTTGAACCCCTTCTCCAGAAACATCTCGGGTAATAGACGGGTTTTCAGATTTTCGAGTAATTTTGTCGATTTCGTCGATATAGATAATGCCTTGTTCTGCCTTTTTAACGTCAAAATCAGCGGCCTGAAGCAGTCGGTGAATAGCAGATTCTACGTCTTCTCCCACATAACCTGACTCGGTTAAAGTGGTGGCATCTGCTATAGTAAAAGGAACTTTTAATTGGCGAGCAAGTGTTTGAGCAAATAATGTTTTTCCTGTACCTGTCGCGCCTAATAACAACACATTACTTTTTTGAAGCTCAACATCTTTTTGCAAAGTAGAAGAGAAAAATAGGCGTTTGTAGTGGTTATAAACAGCAACAGATAGAACGAGCTTAGCTTTATCTTGCCCAATAATATAATCGTTAAGATGGTCTAAGATATCTTGTGGTTTGGGTAAGGTCGCTTTTGTGAGTTTAATGGGTTCAGATTCCGGATCTTTTGGTTTAGAGATAGGTTGAGTGGGAGCGGTTGGTATAGTATTGTTCGTATCTTTTTGAAGAAGTGTATTACAAGAATCTATACATTCATTACAGATATTTAATCGTGTTCCAATGACGAGCTTTTCAACTAGATGTTGAGGTTTTCCACAAAAAGAACAAATGCTAGCGTCATTGGATGTACTCATTAAAAGTCCTTAGTTAATTGGCTTTGTAATAACTTTATCGATAAGACCGTATTTAGCCGCTTCTTCAGAAGACATGAAAAAGTCTCTATCGGTATCTTTTTCAATTTTCTTAATAGATTGGCCTGTTCGAGTAGCAAGAATATCGTTTAAAACGTGCTTGATACGTAAGATTTCTTTGGTTTGAATCTCAATGTCCGTAGCTTGTCCTTGAGCTCCTCCCAGAGGTTGGTGGATCATGATTCTAGAATTAGGAAGTGCAAATCGTCGGCCAGGTTCACCTGAGGCAAGAAGAAAAGCTCCCATAGATGCAGCTTGTCCCATACAAATAGTAGAAACTTTTGTTTTAATAAACTGCATAGTGTCATAGATAGCCATTCCAGCGGTAACAACACCACCAGGACTATTGATGTATAAGTAAGCGTCTCTATCTGAGTCTTCAGCTTCTAAAAAGAGAAGTTGTGAAATAACAAGGTTTGCCACATTGTCATCGATAGCCTCATGTAAAAAGATAATACGTTCTTTAAGAAGACGTGAATAAATATCATAAGACCGTTCACCTCTCCCTGTTTGCTCTACAACCATAGGTACTAATGGCATAGTAATCCTCCTTTTTTTTCTTTACTTTGCAAGATTATGATTTCTTTACTTTAATTTTGGCATGATCAATCAAGAAATCAAAGACTTTTCTTTGTGTAATCATGTTTTTAAATCCATCTTGGTTAATTTTAGCTAATTCAGCCGTAACTTTTTCATCGTTATCTGCATCGGGTTTCATTTTTTTGATTTCGTCTTTCATGTCGTCATCTGAGGCAGAAATAGATTCTTTTCTTGCAATACCTTCCAAGATTAACTGAGACTTAACTCGCTTAAGAGCTCCTTCCTCAAGCTGCTTTTCGAAATCTTCCATACTTTGTTTCATCATAGATAAGTAGTTTTCAATGGATGATCCGGATTTGCCTAATGTGTTTTCATAGTAGCGCTTGTCCGCATCGATTTCTTGTTGAATCATTCCTTGAGGAATATCAAAGCTATTTTTTTCTAAAATCTTTTCGATAATAGCATTTTTTAACTTTTCTTCAGAATCTTTTGTACGTTGGTCTTCCAGTGATGTTTTAATGTTAGTTCGAAGTTCAGCTTCATTGTTGAATTGATTATTAGACACTTTTTTGACAAATTCTTCTGTTAATTCAGGAAGGTTTTTACCTTTAACTTCGGTAATCGTAGCCTCAAAATCTACAGACTTTCCTGCGACATCTTTCAGATAGTAATCATCGTCATAACTCACAGAAAAAGAATGCATTTCATTGGCTTTTTTACCGACAAGGTTGGCATCAAACTTAGCTGAGAAAATGCTAGACCCCACCCCGACACCTACATTTTGTTTCGTCCATCGGCTAAACTCAGCACCCTCTATAGAGGCCTTGATGTTTACTTTAAGTAAATCTTCTTCTTCAACGGCACGATCTACCACTTTGTATTCAACATGAGAATTCAAGAGTTGTTTAATTTGAGCATCAACTAAATCAGGGTCAATCTCTACAGGTTCTTTCTCAACTTTAACCCCTTTATATTTGTCTACCTTAATTTGGGGTTTCACATCTACTTCACAGGTAAAGTTGACAGGACTATTTTCTTTATATTCGCCAATATTAACATTTTTAGGGTAGTCAACAATGTCTAGTTTTAATTCTGTAATAGCTTGAACATAAGAGGTGTTCACGGCATCAGAAAGCCCATCTTTAACAAGTACTTCTGTTCCGTAGTTTTTTTCAAAGATATCTCGAGGGACTTTTCCTTGTCTAAATCCAGCTACTTTTGCATGTTTGACAACATCTTTAAAGACTTTATCCATTGAGGTTGAAATCGTGTCTGGAGAGACTTCAATTTCGAGAAACATTGTATTATCTTTTTGTTTTGATTTTATTACTTTCATATCATCTACCACCTAATTATTTTAGAGACACTTTGAACAACTCTACGTTGAAATCGTCTCTTTTCACTTTTCCCTTTCTTTGTACGAATATAGTGTACAAGTGGAAGGGGGATCATGTAAAGCGATGAGAACAGGTGATACACAAAAAAAAGCTGCTTGAAGATCGTTCAAGCAGCCAAGAAAGTATTAAATGGGATAAAGCGTTTAAAACATTCCTTCGACAATACCGTAAATAACAGTAAACAGGTAGGTCATGATGGCTCCAGAGACAAAGGCATTAATAAATCCAACAACCGAGCCCACAATGCTAATGCTATAGCCTATATACAATGGCATTAAGAGCGTTAATAAACCTGTACTGTAGCCTATAAAATGGGCAAATAGAGTGAGTAATAGAACCATTACTCCACACAGTAACCCAACCGAAATGATAAGATGTTTTGCTGTTAATGTCATCATGACCTCCTTTTTTTTGATATCATCCTATAAAAAATACTATAAAACCCGATAAATCAGGTGAATAAGCATCTTAAGGAAAGAGTATTAATAGATTAAGAAAGCATACGACTCATGAAAGAATAAAGATTCTGTTGAGCGTATGAAATATGAGGCATGTAAGGCATGCCGACGGTATATATATGGTTGACTCATAGGTCACATCCATACCCAACCTAAGGTTGGATAGTGTATAAATACCCACTTAGTGAGTGTGATAAACGTATAAAATGGGTAGGGTAAGCGTTTTAGGTAGGAATTATGGAGCGGGATACCAGGTTCGAACTGGCGACCTTTTGCTTGGCAAGCAAACGCTCTACCAACTGAGCTAATCCCGCTCTCAAAAAAAGAATATCACTTTTTAAGTGAGTTTTTAAGAGTCAAAGCCCCAGAATATGGGGGTATATACTAAATAAGAAATAAATAAAGGGGACTTAGCCTATGATTCAGAGTTTTAAAACGGATTATATTAATGGATTTTGTAAGGGGAAGTTTATTTCGTAATAGGTGAAATGAGTGAGTTGCGTAACTTAAGATAGGTCCTTATTTAAGCCCCTGCCCCCATATGCTCGGAAAGGTTATCAATAAGCGACGTGAGTTTTTCGGGGCTTTCTTCTTGTAAAGGAGTGGAGGATGAGGGGAATAAGGCATGTAAAGACGAGGAGGTGCTAGGCCGTTTTTGCTTGAGTTGCGTTGCAAAATGAATACATTCTTTTTTTGAAAAGGTTTTGAGGCTTAATTCGTGGTGGGTCGTGTTTAATCTTGAGATAAAGTGAGTTTTGAGGGGCTGATCTTGGTAGTCTTGGTTTAAAATATGTTTGATGAACATCCATTCATGTTCATGAAGTGCAGAGAAAAGGTCTACAATATGGGAGGATCGATGTTGGGGAGGGCCGTCGATAATGCAGTGAATGCGACATAGTGTTAAAAGACAATCTTTTAATACACTTTTTTGACCTTGAATATAGCGGTCTAACAGAGAAATTTCATGATAAAACGAATGTGTCATCAATACGGATTGCTTAAATGTATGAAAATTCTGAAGAGGAATCAAGCGCGAATCCGGATCAAGGATCTTTTGGGCAATTAAAAAAGTTGTGAATTTAGCTTTTTTTTCTGATGAAAGCGTATCAAAGACACTATGGTCTATATGAAGAGTGCAGGGGCAAGTATGGGTAAAGTGATCTAAATACGAATGATGAATCTCGTAATGAGGAAAGCGAATAAATAAGGCGATCGCATAGGGAGAAAAGGATTGATGAAGAATCTGTGATATATCATAAGAATAGATAGCTTTTTTAAAGTCTTGTAACCCCTCTAAAAAGCGTGAACTATGCATATCGGATAGCAGATTTTGAGGAATTAAAGCGTGCATGATTTTGTATGAAATATCATGAAAAAGATTCCGAGAGCTTAAACGATTTACATCCATAAAAAAGGTGATGAAAAATTCAGAGGCAATATGGTTTACATCGTCTTCCTTGATCGATAAGGGGGTAGAGTGAGGACGAGATTCGTGGATACGTCGAAAAACGTCGACAGGGGAATAGTGTTCTTTAAGCCTATCAAAAGAAAACAAAGAAAGATTGTTGTAGAGATCCAAATGCCCTTCTTTGATCAACCATTCTTTTAGTGCGAGGCGTTCTGAAGAACGGTGGAAAAGCGATTCGGGAACATAGCGATGGACGGGGGTATCATGAAGACCTTGATACAGCGTTAAAAATAGGGCCATTTTATCTGATGTTGCTGCAGAAAAATCATGAAAGAGAAAGGACTCTAACCATTCTTTTTCTATGTTTTGTGAATAATAATCGCAGGCTTTAAAGGCAATAAGTTGTTCGAAAATCGACATGCCTTCCTCTTGTAACATGAGAAAACAGGGTCTAAGGGAGGTGTATGAGAGTTGCTGCGGGCTAATAGAGAGTTTATTAAAGGTCATCAAGCAACGTAATATACGAGGGAAGCAAATGCCGCTTTCTTGAAAAATATGAACATAAATGGGGTCGCAAATAGAGTGGAATACCTCTGTGAAGTGGATAAAAAAGAAGATCAAAATACTGCAATTTGCAGTAACAAGAGTGGTGTCTGGGTCTGATTTCCAGTAATCGATAAAGTCTGTTAACAGAGTTTCGGCAACCAAATGATGCCAATCTTCTAGATGGATATCATGATAACGGCCTTTTTCATCATGGAGTAGGCAATGTAAAAGAATGTGTCGGTTGTTAATGGAAAGATCGGGATGAGATAAAATAGAGTATAAATAGGACGTATCAATTTGCTTAACATAGTGATATAGCTTTTGAAGGGTACTTGTTTCCTTAAAACAAGAGGAGATGCAATCATTGAGCATGATAGAGACGTGGTTGGAATGCACCAACATTGTAAATCCAATATCGAGTAAGCAGGGACAGGCATCAAAGACATAGGACGAGGAATTCAGTCCTTCTTTTACAAGCGTAGGGGAGGAGGTGATAAACAGGGAGGGTGCAATGCTCATCAGTTCAGAGAACGCATGATAGCGTTGTTTGACCCGGTCTGAAATCAAGGTTTGTAAATTGATATAAAACAGTTCCTGGTCATATTCAAGAGGATCAAGTTTATACAGAGACTTAAGTTCTTCTAAGGATAAACTTCCCAATTCATGCTTAAATTCGCCATTAGAATGAAGGATTCCTTGACTAATACATTGTTTGAAAAAGTCATTTGCAAGTGTGGTATGAATCCCTGTGGCCACTGTTTGGATAGGAAATGTATAAAAATGAGACAGTTGTTTTAAGAACCAACTGCTAGGAAAAGAATTAGGAATAACATAGTTTTCAAGTAAGCGACCCAGAAAGAACAAGAACGGTGTTTCTTCTTTGAAAAGAGCCAATTCACAGCATTTAATGAAGGCATTGGTAGGGTTAAACGATAGGGAAATATCGTGTTCATGAGAGGCAATGAAATGGGTATGATACAGTTTGATAAAAAAGGGATCAATAAAGAGTTGATGCTCATAGTGCAGTTTGCATAATGAAAAGATGAGTTGAGGGTTATGTTCGGTCCAATAGTACATAATTTTTTGGAAGCTTGCATGAATAGAGGAATGTTCATTATTGAGTTCAGAAAGAATAAAATGAGCTTTGTTGTCGAGAACCCATGCTTCCCACAGACTTAGAAAGTGAGGCTGAGTGTAGCATGATGCTAGTATATGGGGGAAAAACGATCGTTTTTCTTGTCGAATAAATTCGGATCCACACAATACCCTATCGTCGTCACTTAGAGATAGTGAGGAGAAAAGAGGGTCAAGGAAGTGGTAATAGTGCAGACGAATGTTGGGGACTAATTCGTTTCGAAACCAGGTGAGTAAGGCGGGTTTGTTGATGTCATGAGCGAGTAAAAAGTGAAAGGCGGAGATGATACATTGGAATTCTTTTTCAGAAAAAGAGTTGAAGGAGAAAGAGATGACGAGTTGTGAGATATAGTGGTAATAATTGATTAAACATTGAGATTCAAAAGTACTAGTGGTGTATAAGGTCATACAGTCTAAGAGACTATGTTTATCTTCCCAAAATTGGATACAGGAAAAAAACATGTGTAGGGTCAAACGTTTTTGTGGGTGTTGTAATAACGCAAGAAGTAAGAGCCGTTGTTGAGGTTGGGAGCAAATAGATTCGCATTGTTTTTTAATCCAAAGATACTCAAAGCTATCTGCGGCGTATGTTTTTTCAGACGATATATAACAAAAAAAGGTGTCTGTCGGGTCAAAAGAACTATGATCGAGAGTAAAGGAAGAAAAAATAATATCTAGAAGAGGGTCATCTTTTGGGATGCGAACTAAAGGTGAATTTACAATAGAAAAATACTGTTCTTTAAGAGACCCTACCGTACTTTCAGTGAAGGAAAAGGTGGGGTCATAGCAAGGTAAAAACAGAGTATCCAAGGTTTCTTGTTTGTTGGGGCTTAAGTTTTCGATGGCATAATGAAATAAAAAGGAGAGTTTTTGGATAAAGGTAAGAGCGCTGAGCTGAGCGGAGATATAGGGAAAGAGAGGGTGATGCACGGAGAGTTCATGATGAAAAAAAGCATGTTGCAGGGTAGAGCTGCAACGTTTGAGAAGAAGAATATGTTGAAATAAATGAGGATGTTGAATAGCAAAATCAATTAAAATGCCTTGTTCCTCTGTGTTTAGAAGGGCATTTGACAGAGTATGGATGTGTTTAGAGGCTAAGGTAAAGGGAACAAAGTTACAGACAATAAAATGAGATAAGCAGTCCTGTAGCGAGAGTTCATGAGAGTAGGTCAGCGAGGTTAAACTGTGAATGATTTGCAAAATTTCAGCTGTAGGGAAGGTGTTTTTTGGGATAGAGAGCATAAGTGGAGCTAAGCTATTTAAGCAAGAGGTATAGCGATGAAGTTGTGTAAAGGGAATGCTGTTATAGAGGGTTTGTAAGACGGTATGGGGGGATATGTCGAAATCGTCTTGCATTGTATGAAAAAATTGATGACGATGGTCGTCATCTAAATAGTGGATATAATTGCAAAGCAATGATGAGGGACATTGAAGGGGCGTGGATTTAGATTTGAGGAAAAAGAGAGGGGCAAGGCAGTCGGCAGAAGCGCCATGACGAGATTTTAGTACATTAAATACAATATCGTCGTGGTGATGTGTATAGCCATGTTGGACCCATCGAGACAAGACGGAAGGGTCTAGAGATGATATGTGTTGAGGGTAATGGGAGGCCAGGAAATGGACCAGATCTGGTTGAGAGAGTTCGCGAAAATAGGACGATGATTGAGCCCAATGATGTAAATAATAGACAAAGCTGTCGTTACGGCACCATTGAGAGATGAGCGGGGAAGAAAAGAAGTTGTCATAAGGGGACAGAGAGGCAAGGGTATCGATAATAAGCCGACACAAAAAGGCATCGTCATAGGTCGCACATTTCCAGAAGAAATCTGGTGAATAAAAATAGATAAAAGACAAACAAAACAGAAGAGAGGAGCTTGTGCAGTGTTGTTTCATCAGGGTGATCATGGCAGGGTAGGCGTGTTTATCGATCAAGGTGATGAGAGAGGCCTGTGAGGAGGAGGGAGATGTAGGATTGATAATATCGTGGACGATATCCATATTGGGAAGACCGGATAAAATGGAAGACGAGGCGAGAGTGGAGGCGTGTTTTGGGTGAGATTTTTGAAGAGATTTATAGAGTACCACAGCTAATGCGGCTTCTTGAGAGACAATGTCAAAGTACATATCGGTATAATGCTCATGTTGGCAAAGGGAGGCATTAATGATGTCAGGGCCTAGGGTACTACAGAAGAGTTGTAATACGTGTAAGCTTGTTTTCGAGTAAGATGACGACAGAAAAGGGCCTTGATGGAGTATGCGTTGGCCGATATTAGATTTTAAGGGATCAGACATATGAGATAATAGGGATATGAGGGGAAGCACATCACGAAGGTCTGGAGACGAGTGTTGTTGAAAGAAGTGGGTAATGTGATCAATGATGTGAGATGAATAGAGTTCAATGACACGTTCGATGCTGCTGTTATAGTTTAGAAAAGTAGCGTGTTGAGAGAGGTATAATTGGATAAATGCGGTTGTTAAGGCTGAGATGGAATTGTTGAGTAAGGAAGGATCAAGGTCGTCACAGTGGTGCAGGGAATGTAAACGGAGGATAGTATGACAAAGCCGAGTAAGAGGGCAGTCTGAAGCGGATTCTACGGAAGTGGTAACGTGGCTAGGGAAAGAATCCAAGTAGAGGGTCACTTGAGTTAAAAAAGACTGTAA
>QFBQ01000040.1 GCA_003265885.1 Candidatus Marinamargulisbacteria bacterium SCGC AG-343-D04 | reverse complement strand
AAAAGACACATACCAACCTTCCCCGTCAAAAATATGATGCATTGATTATTTCACTAAATAGAAATATTTATTAATTAAGACCTCATAACGGTAATCATAGTGATAACATCACCTAAATTATAAATAATATCCCGACTGAAGACTTCGATGTCTTAGCAGAAAATTCTGAAGGTAAAAGACGGTCATATTTTTATTCAAACCATCTTGAAAACATATCTCACAAAAAATAATTCAACCTATATAACGATGTGCTAAAGACCTAGCTCCGATTACTCTTCCTTCCACTTTCACTTAAAATAATTTTTCTTAAGCGAATCGATTTAGGGGTACACTCCACAAGTTCTGTATCATCAATAAAAGACAAACACTCTTCTAAACTCATTTTCTTTGGAGGCGTCAACATAACATTATCATCTGACCCGGAAGCTCTCATATTTGTTAACTTTTTACCTTTTGCAGGATTCACAACCATATCTTCTTCCCTGCTACTTTCTCCTATGATTTGCCCTTCATAAATATCAACTCCAGGCCCTAAAAACAACACCCCCCTTTCCTGTAAACTATCCAGTGAATATGCAATTGTCTTTGCAGTCTCTTTACTAATCAACACTCCATTTTTTCGCGTTCTAATCTCTCCAGAAAAGGGCCTGTATTCCAAAAATTTACTAAATAAAGTCCCCATACCTTTAGTTTGAGTCATAAACTCTGATTGATAACCTAACAAGCCCCTAGTAGGTATATGAAAAATCAAGTTTACTGCACCATCTTCTTGATTCATATGCTGCATATGCCCCTTTCTATTCCCCATACTCTCGATGACTACCCCCATCTGCTCTTCCTGCACCTGAATAGAGATCTCTTCATACGGTTCACACTTTTTTCCGTCTATCTCTTTAAAAATAACTTTCGGTCTAGAAACTTGAAACTCATAGCCTTCTCGTCGCATTTTTTCAATTAAAATAGATAAATGCAACTCGCCTCTTCCTGCAACAGAAAATCCCGCTTCATTCCCCAAAACATCTACATGCAAGGCAACATCAGACAATGTCTCTTTTAACAACCTATCTTTTACTTGATTAGATGTTACAAACTCACCTTCTTTTCCGCTAAATGGCGAGTTATTAGCCATAAACTGTACTGAAATTGTAGGAGGGTCTATTTTAACCCCCTCTAAAGGTTCTGAAAAAGAAGGATCTGCAATCGTTTCCCCAACTTTAATTTCAGGAATTCCTGCTAACGCTACAATTTCACCCGCACCGGCCTCTTGAATATCTTCAAACTGATCAGACTTAAACTGACAAATCTTCGTGATTCTCATCTTTTCAGATGGGCCTTCCTGTCCAATAGAGACAACTTCTTGATTTATCTTAATGTTCCCTGAATGAATTTTCCCTACCGCTAATCTTCCTAGAAAAGTCGAATACGAAATCGTACTTACTAAAAATGAAAAAGAATCCTGTCTATTTCCTTTAGGCGATGGAACCACGTCTATAATAGATTGAAATATAGGCTCCATTGACTCAGTTACAGTATCCATCTCATGCCCCGACTTTCCATCTCTCGCGGATGCATAGATTGTCTTGAAATCCAAAATTTCATCTGGAGCATTTAACTTCACCATTAAATCAAATACTTGATCTATCACCCAATCCACTCGTGCATTAGGCTTGTCTATTTTATTCACAACAACAATAACAGGTATATTCAACGCTATAGCTTTCTTTAAGACAAAGTGAGATTGTGGCATAGGCCCTTCTTGGGCATCTACTAAAAATAATGCTCCCTCTGCCATTTTCAATACTCGTTCTACTTCTCCACCAAAATCTGCATGTCCAGGAGTATCAATAATATTGATAAAGTGATCCTTATACTGGCACGCCCCATTTTTAGATTTAATCGTAATCCCTCTTTCTCTTTCCAAATCCATGGAATCCATTAACCGCTCTTCCATATTCTGATTCTCTCTATACATCCCACTTGCCTTAAACAACTGATCAACTAATGTGGTCTTGCCATGATCTACGTGAGCAATAATAGCTACATTTCTTAATTTTTCTTGATTCATTCTGTATTCCTTATATTTAATTTAATGTGCTTGATTCTACCATAGTGTCTATTCATCCTAAAATAACTTGTTTAAACATCGTTTATATAGGGTAGATATAAATCATGCTAATATTGAATAATTTCAAACTCTCTATGTGGGAATATCTAATCTTGATCTATGGTTTTCCAATAATCATTTGGTTAATGACCTTAATTGAAGGGATATCTTCCATGGAAAAACTTGCGTCATCATGCGTTATACTTACCATCATCATCGGAAATGAAATACTAATAAAGAATTTAGTACACCCTCTCAAAAAAAGCCCCATGAAAAAAAGAACCTTTGTAAAACAATTCGAGTACCATCTATCAAGAGTGTGCACACCTTCTCTGATTATGAATTTTACTTTCTCTACCATTATAGGTGGTCTTGTAGGATTTAAGTTTCTATCTCCAGATATTATTCTTTTCCTTTCTACAAGTATTTTATTTTTTATCATTACAATTGGAATGGAATTGCTCCTATTTAATAAAGTATCTATAGGAGAAATACTTTCAATGACTATAATCGCCTTATTTAAATCATCGTTTATACAATCACTTCGCACATCTGCGATTGCACAGTACAGCTCAGCAGGTTTTATTATTGGAACTCTATTAGCTTACTTTTATTACTCCACTCTTCTCACAGATGTTCTGTTCTCAGGATTCACTTTTTTATTGATAGGCTCTGGACTTGCCTGCTTTAAGAAATAACCTCAAGAAATTTTTCCCAATATATTTTAAATATCAACCCTATTCGTGAACTCTTAAAAAAATATATTTTATCTTTCGTTACGAGATACATGGTATTATCTTTAATAATGGGCGTAGACATGCCGTCTCCTACTAATATTTTCTCATGAACAACCCCTGTATTTATATCTAAAAACAAAACATATCCTTCACTATTTGAAGACACTATATAATTATCAAAATGTAAAATCCCAAAATTAGTGAACGGCAAATCAGCTGAAATCCAGTTTGCTTTACCCGTATCTTTATTCAAGCATATTAATTTACCTAATCGTGTATCTCCACCTTTCTTATCAGGATACGATACTAAATAAATTAATTTATCCTTAAATACATAAGGGCCTTGAATTCCCATGCCTTTCTTAAAATATTTTTTCTCCCAAAGAATTTTATTTTCAGCAACATCTATCAGCCCAATCATCCCATTAGGTCTATGATAATATAATATATTCTTACTAAGATTATCCGAAATCATATCTTCTGACAGTGTTGCTGTTTTATGAAATTCTAATACATTTTTTTTATTAGATTTTGGAGACATCAATAAACTTGCTCCAAACTTAGGAATGACGAGTTCTATGACATCATTTGTTGATGTTTGAAATAAATATCGATTTTTGTCTTGTGTAAAAATCACTTTATCGATGTCATAAGGAGCTGTTTGTCGATACACACCTCTCCCAACTTTTGGATTAAATACAATAAAATTACTATTCTTTTCAAAAATAGCATATTGGCCAAAGGGTAAAAACTCTTTATCATGAGCGACTACCCCTTTAATTTTTTTATTTTTTATATCGATAGAACAGTAGTAATGCTTTCCATTAATCAAATGTTTTCCAGAAAAAACAACATAGTCCGATAATATTTTATCTGAAAAAAGCAAGGTTTTATCTATACTGAGAGGAATTTTTAATAACTTATTTACTTTTTGTGTTGTCGTTGTTAAATATTTAATATTGCCATTTATACTTCCAAAAATCATTTTATCCTTGGATAATGCCGGAGAAAAATTTATAGACAATTGTTCATATGGAAAAATTACATTTAAATCAAAATCCCATATTTTCTTTACTTCTTGTCCCTGAATAGAAAGCACAAAAATTGAGCACAAAAAAATACACCAAAATAAACCTAGTTGTTTTTTCATAGAAACTGCATATATTATAAACCTAAAATCATTTAAAAAAAACAAATTCTTTTAGGATTATTTACATTGAATCAAAAAAAAAGTATTTATACAAAATTAGCCATTTTATTCGCCATTATTTTATCTTTCTTATCTTTTAATACCATTGGGTCCTTCTTATGGTCTCTAGAGCAGTCTTCCATAGACTTTCGCTTCTCTCTGTCTAATCGAGAATTACAAAACGATGACATTGTTATTATTGATATCGACACATCGTCTATCAATAGACT
Organism: Candidatus Marinamargulisbacteria bacterium SCGC AG-343-D04; assembly: GCA_003265885.1. Classification (GTDB taxonomy): domain Bacteria; phylum Margulisbacteria; class Marinamargulisbacteria; genus AG-343-D04. The sequence goes on along the minus strand of QFBQ01000040.1, from coordinate 7,680 downwards.
TTCTTATTGGCCTTGGCCCAGACACTATTGGGCACAGGCTATATCCCAGTTAAATAAATATGAAGCAAAACTGATTGGAGTTGATGTTCTTTTTGACAGCAACAGTCTAAACCCTGAAAACGATATTGCATTTTCTAAGGCCTTACAAGAAACATCTAACGTGGTTCTTTCTAGTAGGAAACATACTGAAACAAAAGCCAACTATGAGATCGAAACATGGTCAACCCCCATTCCAATCTTATCTCAATATGCCGATGTTGGATTTGTAAATTTCCCTTATGATTCTGACGGCTATATCCGAAAAGCATTTTCCATCTTAGATTATCAAAAAGATGACATCTCCTATTCATTTGATTTATTAATCCTTCAAAAATATCTACAGAAACCTCTTTCTGATATACTCCCTAATTTGAATAATCGCATGCTTTTTTTAAATAAGCCTTTTCAACTGGACCAAGATTATAGTTATTATGTTAACTTTAAATTAGCATCTTCATTTACACATATACCGTTTTATCTTCTTATAGAAGATCGGCTTCAAGACCCTTCTATTTTAAAAGATAAAATTGTATTATTTGGGGCCACTGACCCCTCTTTAAATGATTTCTTTTTTACTCCGAAAGGCTATATTTCAGGGGTTGAACTTCATGCATATAGTATCTTAACATTGCTTAAAGAAAGCCCCCTTACTTATATAAACCCTGTCTTAAATAGTATCCTCGCCCTCTATTTAGTTTTTATGATTATCTCAACTACTCGACGCTCCCCAGCTTTAAGAGGCTTTTTTTACACGCTGTTCATGCTTTTACTTTATTCAAGTGTTTCTATCATTTTATTTTATTATTTCAACATGATCGTTATGTTGGTTCCTTTTCTCATTCTTTGTCTTTGTGCTTATGTCATTACCATTTTTTTACGTTTCATAAAAGAAGAAACAGAAAAACATCGTATCCATTCTATTTTCAAACAATACGTCTCTCCCGAGGTTGTATCTACACTTATTAAGAACCCTGAATCCTTAGAATTGGGTGGACAAAAAAGAGAAGTAACTATTTTTTTCTCAGACATTCGGTCTTTTACATCTTTATCCGAAAAATACCCTCCAGAAGATATTATTATCCAATTAAATGAATACTTAGATGCAATGACACGTTGTATATTTAAATGGCAAGGAACTCTTGATAAGTATGTAGGTGATGAAATCATGGCCGTTTGGGGATCCCCCATTCAACAATCTGACCAAGCGTTACTCAGTGTATTTTGTGCCTGGGAACAACTGGATATTCTTAAAGATCTTCAGCACAAATGGAAAAATGAAAAAAAGCCTCTTTTTGATCTAGGTATTGGTATTAATACGGGGCAGGTTATTGTTGGAAATATTGGATCATCGACCCATAAAGATTTTACGGTCATTGGAGACCCTGTAAACTATGCCGCACGATTAGAATCATGTACTCGTGACTTTTCTTCAAAAGATCATATTTGTCGTTTTATTATCTCTCATACTACCTACAATAAAGTTAAAAAATATGTTGAAGTAAAGCCACTTGGGAAAGTATCTGTAAAAGGGAAAAAAGAGTCTTTTCCTATTTATGAAGTTATCAACGTTTCTATTCCTAAAACCTATTTATCAACTTAAACGTTGTTAATATTTCAAAAAAATTACTTGTATCATCATCTTTATTGATTGAGTCAGTCGATTTAATAAACTGAATATTTCCCACCACCTTTCTTGCCTTAAAAAAACGTCCTTTTTTTCGATTATATGTCGCATTCCATGAATTAATAAACTTTGATTTATTGGCTTTATTTGCATCCGAACTATTTCTCTCATAGGTTATTTTAATAACGGACCCCACATTGAATGTCTTTTCAAGTAAATAACGGCTTCCTCCTGTATACAATGTAAAATATCGTGTTTCCCCACTTATTTCACTATTACTAATGGAGCTATTGATCCCTGTATTTACTTTGTACTTTTTATATCTAGAACTTACGCTAATGCCAATTCCTCTTTGTGAATTACCGTTAGTCGAGTTGATATAATCAACATACTCACTTAACGAATAATTAATATTTAGGTACACCATCCCATAATTTGTTTCAATGGGAACACCAGAAAGGCCTATAAGATAATAGTTCAATTGATTATCTAAATCCACATTTCCAGTCGTCACGTCTTCGTTTCGTTTTGTAATAAAAGACGATATATTGAATGCTCCAAATTTCTTTGTCTGATACATAGAGTTTATACGATAACTATTTGTTTTCGTTGTCTCGCTAGATGTTTCTAAAACGTTATTTGTTTTTGTTTTTATTTGTGATGACAGGATTAATTTTTTATTTAAGAGTTTTTGAGTTAGTCCAAATGCCAATTCTTTCTTATCCGCCTCTAAGCCCGAATTGACAATATTTTTATAGCTAGGCTGAGAATAATCGAAATGTGATTTGAATATATGATTTCGAGAAAAAAAAGGCATTTGAATAGAGGTTTTTGAAGCATAGCCTGCAGTAAGACTGGTTTTTATAGGTAAATATTCATCTATAAACTCTTTTGCATTATCTGGAAGATCTAGCTCATCAATATTAACAGTGGGGGATCTGGTATTAGAGTAATAGGCCGAGCCTGCAATCTCAGTACTAATCTTCGACAATGGAGTAGGTCTTAACATAAACAACATACTAAGCAAATGATTTTCAACAGGGTCTGTTACTCCTGCATTTTCTGAGGACAAACTGTTTTCGTCATCAAGAATATGAAAATACTGCAGCGATGTTTTTAATTTCATGCCACTATACTTTAATTGATACCCCGTTAACTCTTGTTTATAGGTCCCTACTGTTACATTCCCAGAACTCACAGAAATTGTTTTTTTGGTATCTCCTTGAATACGAGTAAGCGACAACGAAGAACGCGCATTAAACAATTTTAGAAAATCAACAGTCGAGACAACACCTCTCACTCTAGCACCGTTTAGGGTTAAAGGAGAATAACTTTTCATACTATCTCCTATATCCACACTCCACTTTCTACTCTTAGGTCCAAAAGAGAGTTTGGCTCTAGAAAATGGCTGAGTAAACTCGCTTTCTCTATTATCATAGAGTCCATATATATCTGCCCGATATTTGGGTGACATTATGTCAATTTTTCCTGAATATTTCATTTCAAAATCTTCATATGCAGATGCCCCTTCTTTATCTGAGGAATATATTAAGTGAGATAATGTCGTGTTCCCATGAATATCTATTTTTTCTCTTAAAGACTCTTTCTGAACCATAACGACAATCTGTTGTTTATACTCTGCCCCATCACGCAATTCACCTATTAATGTTAATGAGTTTTTTCCACGACGTAATGGGAACGTTGTTTTTAATGTTGTAAGCACTGAACTCTCTGTAAGAATTGCAAGTGGTTCATCTTCATTAAAATATGCTGATTTAAATGTAATATTTTTAGGGTAATTATTTTTCAAAACGATATTCATCTCTTTCATCGGTTGAATGTCTTTTTCTAAGGACGGAGATAAAACTGAAAAATACTGTATCCCCTCAGATTTCCGAATAACTGAATATGGCAACTCTAAATGATCTTCTAATGGAAGAGCCCCTATAAACGTATTATTTTTATATATCCAAAAGAAATACTCAATGGCTTGAGCATTCTCCGGCACATCAAGCTTTGCCTCAAAATTTCTTGGCGCTATGTTTACTAAATCTTGTGTAGAGTATTCATCAAAACTATTAAATTTATAAAAACATTTTATTTCATAGTCACTGGATATTTCAGACTCTACTAATAAAACCAATGGTTGATTTGCATAAAGTTCTTCATTTGCATAATGTCTGAATTCTTCTGAAAATATTGAATTCCCCAATATACATAGCAAAAAGAAAACAGTAAAAATACGAAGATGCTTAATCATTTCTTATAAATGAAGCATTAATTTTTCTAGTATTACCCTCTTCATTATTAAATTCTATATATACTTTTTTTTCTTTTAATTCCTCTTTAGCTTTTATATAAATTGTCTGGCTCAAAATATCTGGCGCTGCAGTAGATTTAAACGAAATACTCCCCGACTCTTCTTGAGGGACAACATAAATTTCAAAGCGATTATTCTGCACTTCTAAATCTATTTCTTTTTGACTAGCATCTCTATTTTCTCCGATTAAAAAATCTGAACTTGCACTCACCGTTACAGAAAATGTCTCTTCAGGCTTTCTCGATGCCTTTTTATTACTCCCTATGATTCCTGTAATTAAGTAGGGTTGATTTTGATGCATCACTTGAGGATACGATAATTCAAACTGATACTCCGGTTCACTCACAACTTCTGGCATATCTTCTACATTCATTGGCGTTTGTTCTGGAGCTGAATCTTTTATAATTCTTGTGTATGTATTATGTAGCGCTAAGATACTCCCTTGTTCATTTTCCACCTTTACTACGCCCTCCCTTACCCAAATTTCCATTAATTCACTGACTGTAACACCAAACTCTGTTCCTTTAACCGTTGCTAACGCATGGATACTCTCTACTTCATAGGCAGATCCTTTTGTTACTTTGTTCATCATTGTTCCAAAAAACAAAAACATTGCATTTTTCTTCTTCTTTTGTCTTCCTTTTTCTTTCATAAACTCAATCTCTGTTTCATTTCCTATAAATACAACTGACCCATCCAAAAATAAAACCTCTGCTTTACCCGTTTCTTTTGTTTTTAATCGATCTCCCTCATAAAGAAAGCCCCCAATATTAACAGGATCCCACTGTTTAACGGCCTCATGTTTAACAAATACATCTCCCACAGACATAGTTATCGTGCCGATAGGTGGGTTATTGTTTGCGTCAACAGCTACCGTAACAATGAGAGATAAAACACATAAAAATACTCCAAATCTTGTTTTCATTATTCAACAATCCTTTGTATGCTTTCTTTGCTGTTCTTTATTAAATAATCTAATTCTTCTGAACTAATGGCCTCTCCATCTGCCGTCTCTATAGACTCTAGCTGCCAATTTGTGTTTCTTAGTATACTATTCACATCTAGGTGTTTTTTGATCATTAAGGATAGGTCTTCTAAGGATATATCCTCTACGTTTTGTGTTAACGTTTCTACAATAAATTCCGCAGTTTCTGATTCATTAATAACACTTTGTTCTTCATCAAGAACTTGAACTTTCCAGAAATATGTATTGTTCTTTTCGAGAGTTACTTTTGCAGACAACTCTTTGCTGACGATCTCAATAGGATTTTCATTAAAAGTCTTCGCCGTATCAATCATGACTTTAAATGAAGTATCTCTAGACCCTGTCCAAAGAAGTTGGAGCTCTAAAGTCTTTACAGTTTGATTACTTTTAGGAAAAATCAATGATAGTTTCGCTGGCACAATCTTAAAGGGCACACGCTCTCCCTCTTCAATAGTTTCGCCATCTTCTTGTATAACCCAATAATAAGGTTGATTGAGTTTAAATGCATAGTCTGGCTTCATTGTATTCGCATCTTTTGGGATAACGAAGGGTTGAGCACTTGAAAAATCAGTGGATGTGGAAATTAATAATGTAGCATTTTCTAAATCAGATGCTATCCATTGGAAACTCCACTCTCTATCTTCAGAGATATCCCCTCTAGGCTTTATATAATCTATTTTAGAAAGATCATCTCCTTCTTGTATTTTAATAAGCTCCGATTTTCCTATCAGAGACCCTTCTTTATTATGAGCTTCAATATAAAGAAAGGTGTCCTCTGTAAGTTCCAATTTACTAACATCTATCTCTTTTCTTCTTCCTACGTTTTCTTTTGAAGATGAACTAAACTCTACATCAGATGAAAAAACAACGGTATATTTTATTCCCCGCCCGCCTATAGAGCTCCACTTAATAACACCTGGCTCTTCATCTAGATACTGTGGATACGCTGTAATAGTGATATCAGACTGACGTGTATATATAAATCTTCCTCTCTCAGAGTCAATTCTGAGATTACCCGCATCGGCGAAGGCGCTCACTTTCCAATAATAGACTTTATTAGGTTCAAATCTAGCATCACTTAAAAAATCTATCGACATTATATTGCGTTCAATCGATTCCTCTACAATAGGGCGCCCCCCTTCCCGGTCATAAAAATAAAGGGTATGAGAATCTGCCCACTCTGCAAGTTTTACAATAAAATTTTGATTTGGATTCATAAAGTTCTCATCTAGATGACTAAGAAGCGCTGGGCCTTCCGGAGTAAGAACTGAAAACTGCCCTACCTCTTCGCTTTCTCCCCATTCTTCTCCCTCTGTATTTAGTACTACAACTTTCCAATAATAGGTCTGCCCCAATTTCAGTCTATAGGTATCTCTATTTAAGATAAATGAGTTTCCTCCAACATCAAATACTTTGGGAGCTGCAAAATCAGGACTCTCAGACACCTTCAATCGATACGCTTTGTTTGCATCCCCCGTCCATATAAAATTTAAGGATTCTGGAGAAACTTCATCTGCTAAAGGATATACTAAATCAATCTTTTCTATGACTCTAAATTGCCCCACTTCACTCGTTATGCCGTCCATTTCCCCTTCAGTTTCAAGAGATACTCTCCAATAATAAATTCTTCCTGGTTCGAAAAGACTATTGTCTGCAAACGTCATTACCGTACCACTAAGACCTGCTTTATCAACAACAACGTCATTCATTTCTGTATCTTTGGCGATTATTAATCGAAAACTCGCATTCGGATCGTGACTTTCCCAGATTAACTGAACAGGAGACTGAGAAAACTCTGACTCTAACTCTGAAATACTTGGAGGGAATATTTCCCCAAACTGAAATGTATTAACAATGCTAGTACTATAGACTCCTATTTTGTTCCCTGTCTCATCTTTTGCCTCAACATGCCAAAAATATCGTTGATTGGGTATGAGAGGTACATTACCCGGATAAACAAAACTCGTTTCTGTTAGATCATTACCTTCCGCAATAGTAGGTTGATCCATAATATTTGCAATATCATCAGTGTCTGCTTTCCAAATTTTAATGAAGTAACGTACAGTAAGACCGGCTCTTACGTTTAATGGCGACCATAAAAACTGAGGTTGTTGCGAACTCATTGGTATAATATCATGGTCTTCTGGATAGATTAAATCTATGACACCATACTCCAAAGGCAAATAAAAAGATTCTTTCGCCACGGCCTTAGCCTCTCCTAGGTTCTCGTCAGACTGATCTACTTCAAACACATATATTTCATACCTATATGTATCTTCTGGTAGCAATCCAGCATTTTTTATAGCCGCATCTTCCCCGTAGGCATCTATCAACCTATCTTCCATTTCACTTTCAGAAAGCCGACTACTTCCCGCCCTAACCATTTCTTCTGAAATATTAATATTAGAAATACTGTAGGTCCCTCCTTGAGGCACCTCAATAGGAAACATAGTAGGATCTGTTGTATAATCTGCAATAGGCTCGTCTCCTAACAGAGTTGTATATACTTGAACTCTAAGTTTTAACTCTAAATCTCTATCCCCATCATTCCCTATACTTATACTTCCAATTTCTGTTAAGGCTGTTTTCTCTACCAAAATATCATTAAGTTCTGAAAAAAAATAACTGGCTCTGGGTATTATCGATACCTCAATTGTAACATCCCCTGCAAAAAGATTCGGCTGTATCAATGTGATGATACATAGCGCCTGT
>QFBQ01000004.1 GCA_003265885.1 Candidatus Marinamargulisbacteria bacterium SCGC AG-343-D04 | reverse complement strand
TAGACAGTAGTAGTAATGTGACTATTATGAGTATCCCTGTTTTGCCGAAAAAGATGACTCCTGTGGAAAATAAGAGATGTCCAATGTGACCTAATCTTTTTAAAGATGGAGAATCAAAAGTGAAAAAGAGTCCATAGCTTAAGATGTGTGTTGAAATAAAAACGATGCAGGTGTTTAGAATTTGTTGTGGTATTTTTTGCTTGGATATCGTGCTCAATAAACCAGATAGTACTAGGCATAGGGGTAATATAAGGTGTCCCAAGGTTCCAAATGAATAGAGTGTAGCAACCTCTATACTTAATCCAATTATTCCTTCCTGATTATCTAGAAATTGATGAATTAGGAGAAATATACTTAGTCCTATTAAAATTATTGCAAAAAGTTGGTTTGTTAGAATTTGTTGAACTGGGGATGCCTTTTTTTTCTTTTTTCTTTTTTGTTTCATAATGAGTCAGTATACCATTGTTTTTGTGGTTCATTAAATTGATTTTATGATAGAATGTCGAAAAATTTGAAATTTTTTTTCTGTTTTTTTCGATAACATAAATAGGGATGAGTATGTTGAAATGTTACGTTTTTTATTAATCTGTGTATACTTTTATTTTTTTGGGCCTGTTTTTGGGGAATCTTCGATAGTTTTGAACAATAATAGAGTTTATGTAAATTCATTTGACTCTAAGTTTTTGGGTGAGGTAGATTTCCACAAGGATAGTTTTGATACGGTAGATGGCCTTGATTTATCGACTTTAAATTTTGATCAATTAGACGTAACATCGTTAACTATTCCTGTTCGTCCGTCTAAATCGGCTTTAGCCCATGATATTGGAAGTTCAGATATTCCTATGACTACTCAAGATTTTTCTAAGCAGCCTTCAAAGGTGGGGGAAGAGATTGTGAGAGAGGAGGGCCGGGAAGAAGATGAATTGTTAGTTCTTGTAGAAAAAGTTCCAAACAATCTTAAAGAAGGGGATATGGAAGTGATTTCCGAAGAGGTGAATTATGGAGGGCTGTATACATCCGCGGATTCGTATTATTTGTCGTCATTGCCTATTTCTTCTCATAGAGATGCCTATTTTATTACAGGCTATGATGAATCTCCTTATGGAAATCAAGTCAAATTTCAGTTCAGTTTTAAGTATAATATTTTAAATATTAAAACCTTTTTTGGAGATGATGATCTGTTTTTGGCTTATACTCAAACAACGTTTTGGGATATTTATAGTCCCATGGTGAGTCGACGTATATATGAATCAAATCATTATCCAGAAGTATTTTTTCGTCATTATTTACATAAGGACCGAATAACTTTTGTTGATGCAGGGTTTTTGCATCACTCTAATGGACAGGACAGCCATACATCTAGGGGCTGGAATCGTATGTATCTTTCTTATGCTTGGTCAGTACCCGTATTTTTTTCTAATGTTCCAGTAAAGGTGGCGGTGACCTATTTTTATCCTATTAAAGAAGGTTTTGAGGAAGAAAATAGTGATATTGAAGATTATGTAGGAAGAGTAGAATGTCGTTTTAATATGTTGATCTCTAAGTTCTCTATTTTTAGAAATGTTCGTATTACAGGTCTTTTGAGGTCTCATTCTCAAGATACGTTTCCCACAACGATGCTTGGACTAGATTACACCAATCTGTTCTTTTTTCCTGACTTGATAGCTCCTAACTATTATTTCCAGTGGTGGAGAGGGTATGGTGAAAATTTGCAGTTTTATAATTCTTTTACAAATTCTGTTCGATTTGGATTGGAATTTAAGTTTTTTTAACCCTCGTTTTTTGTTGGGGATGTTATGGATTCATGGAGTTTTCCGGACAGTTGTAGCAGCCTCAGTTCTATTAATTTTAATGTAAGCATCATATTGTTATATTCTTTTTTTGATTCTAGATAGTTGAGTTGGGAACTTTGTAAATCAGTGATGGATAATTGACCTGTTTCAAATAAATGTTCAGATTGTTTAACGTGCTTTAGCTGTGTAGTGATGTTTTCTTTTAGGAGCTTAAAAATTTGTTTGCTAGATGTATAGTCAACGAATATGCTCTTTATTTCTTTTTGGACTACTTTTTTTGTTTGCTCTTGTTTTTTTAGAGTGAGAGTTTTGGCCAGTTTTATGTTTTTGATTTTATTTCGGTCTTGGCCACCATTGAAGATGTTCCATATTAGAGATCCAGAAACTTGCGTTCCTGAACTGTCAGAAGCTGTGATGAATCCAGAATTAGCAGACGATTCGGTATTATAATAGTCTAATGACAAGGAAAGGGTAGGGTAAATATTGGAGAAAATGAGTTTCGCTTCAGTCTCTGTTAAGATCTTGCTTTGGTTTGCAATTTTGATGGATAGATTGTGGGTTGAAGCGCTGTTCAAGAGTTCAGTTAAATGTAGAGTTTCATTGAGTTCAATGGATTCGTTTACATTAATTGCATCATCGAGATGATTACCCATTAGGTGATTGAGCTTTAATGTGTGTTGAGATAATTGTTTTTCTGTAGAGATGATATTTTTTTTATGAGTATTGAGGTGTTTTTTTGTTTCTAAAAGTTCAATGAGTGATGAAACTCCTAGTTTGTATTGATCTTGAATCTTTTGATAATGAAGTTCTTCGTTATTCAGTGTTTCTTTTAAAAGAGACAGATTTTTTTCTAACCTTACGCTATCAAAAAATAGTGAAATACTTTCTAACAGTAACTCTTCAATGAATAATTCTAATCGGAATTGTTCTTGTAGAGTGCGTTGTTTTAACTTTTTATAGGTGTAAAAAGGTACGGTGATATGTTGTAGAGTTTGAGTGAGGCTAATAGTGGAGGCATTTGTGCTAGAGTTACTATTAGATCCGGATAAGATCCCCCCTGTACTTAAGGTGGTGCTGGAGTCTGATGTGGAGTTTGAGCTGTTGTAAGAGAAATCTATGGATGGCAATAACCCTGATTCTGCAATAGTACTGATGTTTTTGTTTATGGTGAATGAGGTTGTTTGGATCTGTTTTTCAAGATTGTTTTCTAATGTAAGCTGTATAACATCTGATAGAGTTAAGAGTTTCCCTTCTACAGATGTTATTAGCAGATACAGACAAAGTAGACGTATAATGTTTTTTTTCATAGTTCTTGAATTAGTCTTTTAATTTTACATTAAACTGATAACTTTTTACACCAATTGGTTTATTTGTAAACGTGCCGGAATATAATTTCATATTTTAATTAATTAATTTACATTTTTTTGTTAATTTGTATAATATTTATTAAGTATTCGTAAAGGGGTTTGTTTTGTATCGATGTTTTTTAAGAGGAGTGGCGCCTGTTAGAGGTATGGTTACGCCAAGAAGGGGTATGGTTACTCCAGGTAGTGGTAGAATGGGAAATGGTAGACAACCATCAAGTGTTGTAGAGCCTAAAACTACTTTTTTTAATCTCACTCCTTTTTCTCCAAAGTCCCGCTTTCAAGTAGTGGACCAGTTGATGCCTCATTTGCAAGAAAAATATAAGATTATCTCTCACCCTCCGCTTACAGCTCTAAGGGGAGGTCATTTTTTTTCTCCTAAGAGTTTTTCTGCTGGAGGGCTTGATTTTGAGGAGCAAGATGAAGATGTGAGGTCTATGATGAAAACAATGAATACTATGAGTGATTTCGATGAGGACGTCGATTTTTGTGGGCAGAGGGATCATATTAATGAGGGGCGTTGTTATATTATGTGTTGTGCCGCAAATACTCCAACAGGCCCTACATTACAGAGGTATATGGTTATAGCTAGTGATAACTATAGAGCTTCGCGTCAGTTAGGAGGTGTTTATTTTAATTCGGAGCTTGGATTAAGAGAAGTTCAAATTAAGACGGATGGGCAGTATTTAAGTCAAAACTTTAAATTGCCTTATATTATTAGACGATTTATTAAAGGCGTGGACTTGGGTTGTGTTGACGAAGAAACATTGAAGAGCTTAGCGGCAAAAATGGGTTCAGATAGCATTATAAAAAATCTTACTGGAATGTTGATGATGGGAACATTAGATCAATTTAATCCTTCTAATCTTTTGGTAGTGGACCCTTCTTCTCAAGATAAGAGTTCTCCAATAAAGAGCTTTGATTTTGAATTAGCTTTTCCTAATGCTAACATTGTTCAGTTTTTTAGAGAAAACTCTCCTGCTTTTAATGCAAAATATCCGAATGCTTCAGACGGAGTACCTTTTTCTTTTGATTGGCGTCGAAATCAAGTTGCAAAATATGGCTTTAAGCCGTTTGTAGAACAACAGTTTGGGACCACTAACCCTTGGTTTATGCTATTGGATTCACTTTTTGATTCGCCGGAGGAAGCGTTGTCTTGTAAATTGCCGAAGGGCTTTATAGAAAGTATTTTAAAAAAAGAAGCTGACTTGGATTCTATTATTAAAGATTTTACCATATATTCTCAAAGAGAATTGGAGGAGAGCACGTATAGAAAGTATATGTCTTTTTTTAGAGAGGGAATTGAAAAAAAACAAGAGATTACAGTTGCAGAGTTGATTGGAGCAAGTTTTGAATCGAAAAGTGGAGATGTCGAAGATTCGCAAGGTTTGGTCTCACTTGAAGCGTTAAGTAAATTTTCAACAGGAATAAAGATAGGCTCCTTTGATGAAGAGCCTGAAGAAATGCAAGTAGAACAAAGTTGTAGATGATTTGATTTTTATATAATTAGACTCTCTATTAAAGCTGTATTATAATTTCTGTTTATTAAGACTAGTCTATAGAAGGAATATTTATGCCAATAAAAAAAATGATTAAACGAATTTTAGGGAACCCTATGGACAAGGCTTTAAAGCCTTATTACCAAAAAGTAGATCTCATTAACGCAAAAGAGGCGGACTTTGAATCATTATCAGACGACCAGTTAAAAGCAAAGACTGATGAGTTTAAACAACTGATGAAATCAGGGAAAACATTGGATGATTTGTTGGTAGATGTGTTTGCTTGTGTTAGAGAAGTTTCGAAACGTGTGCTTAATATGAGACACTTTGATGTTCAATTAATTGGGGGCATGGTCATGCATAGAGGTATGATATCTGAAATGAAAACGGGAGAAGGAAAAACCTTAATGGCTACCTTGCCTGCCTATTTAAATGCTTTGGAAGGAAAAGGTGTTTATATTGTTACGGTTAATGACTACTTAGCTAAACGAGATAGCGAATGGATGGGGCAAATTTATTCTTATTTAGGATTGTCTGTGGGCTTGATTCAGTCGGGGATGGATCCAGAAGAACGGCTAAAGGCTTACGAATGTGATATTACGTTTGGGACAAATAATGAATATGGATTCGATTACTTAAGAGATCACTTAGTAGGTGATAAGTCTCAGTGCTGCCAATTGAGGCGCCATTATGCCATTATTGATGAAGTAGATAGTATTTTGGTCGATGAAGCAAGAACCCCACTTATTATTTCTGGACCCATTAAAGACTCTACAAGTAAGTATGTTAAATTGGCTAAAATTTCTAAACGAATGAAGATCAAAGATCATTATACGATGGATGAAAAACATAAAAATATTGTGTTAACAGATGATGGAATTTCTCTTATTGAAAAAGAAATGGGGCTTTCAGATATTTTTTCAGTAGAAAATATGGATGTTGCGCATATGGCTGTGCAGTGTTTGAAAGCGTTGCATTTATTTAAAAAAGATGTGGATTATGTTGTGAAAGAGGGACAGGTATTGATTGTAGATGAGTTTACAGGTCGTTTAATGGAGGGGCGACGATTTTCGGATGGATTACATCAATCTATTGAAGCTATTGAAGGATTAACTATTCAAGAAGAAAGTCAGACCTTAGCTAGTATTACCTTTCAAAACTATTTTCGACTATTTCCAAAGTTAGCAGGTATGACAGGGACGGCGGCTACAGAGGCGTCTGAGTTTGAAAAAATATACGGTTTGTCTGTTATGGTGATCCCTACGAATAAACCTATTGTTCGTGAAGATGAATCAGATGTGGTTTATAAATCTAAAGAAGCTAAATTTGGTGCGATTGTAGAAGATGTTAAACGTTTGCATGAAAAGGGGCAGCCGGTTTTATTAGGAACGATTGCGATTGAAACATCAGAAGTTCTTTCTAGACTATTAAAAAAACAAGGGGTAGTTCACAATGTGCTGAATGCTAAATTTCATGAGAAAGAAGCCGAGATTATTGCGAATGCAGGTCAACGTGGAGCGGTAACGATTGCTACCAATATGGCTGGACGTGGAACGGATATTGTTTTAGGTGAAGGAGTTGTTGATTTGGGGGGGCTGTATGTTATGGGATCTTCTCGACATGAATCTAGAAGGATTGATAATCAGCTTAGAGGGCGTTCTGGTAGACAAGGGGATCCTGGTCAGACCAAATTTTATGTGTCTTTAGAAGATGACTTGATGCGTTTATTTGGATCTGATCGTATTAAAACTATCATGGAAAAGTTAGGGATGCCTGATGATATGCCGATTGAGCATCGTATGGTGACTCGTTCTTTGGAAAAGGCTCAGACAAAGGTCGAAAAATACCATTTTGGCATTCGGAAACAAATTTTAGAATATGATGATGTCTTGAATAAACAACGTGAAACTATTTACCGGTTTAGGAATTCCATTTTAATTAAGCAAGACTATGATCGTTTGTATTCAGACTTTGTGAATACGATTTTAGAAGATCTTGAGCTTGAATACCCGATCAAAGAGTTAGAGGATTCGGATCTTAAAAAGGCCTTTTTAGTAAGAGTTCAGCAGTTTTTACCTGTACAAAATTTAGACGAAAGTGTTTCTGTTCTTATAAAGGAACAAAGTTTCTCCCCATTAAAAAAAGTTTTAAATGATTATTATATGTATAGAAAAAATGAGCATCCAGTGGGTGTTTTTGATGAAATTATCACGAAACGAATTATGTTGATGACCTTGGATAAAAAATGGATGGATCATTTATATAATATGGATATTTTGAGAGAGGGGATAGGGCTTCGTGCTTATGGTCAGAGGGATCCTTTGATTGAGTATAAACGTGAAGGATTTGGAATGTTTAAGGAATTATTACGTCATATTTCTGAAGAATCTGTTACATTGATTAATCGATCTGTTCTGGTCAATAAAGACGCGTCATCACATTCTGATGATTCTGTAATCGATATTAATTCGATTTCTACGCATAGTGCAAAGAAAGAAGCGACTAAAGTCACTTCCTCTTCAAATCCCGTTGTGTCACACAAAATAGGCAGAAATGATAAGGTTGTTATCTCTAAAAATGGGGGGAAAAAAGAGGTGAAATGGAAGGTTGCAGAACCATTGATCAAGCAAGAAGGATGGGAACTTGTGTCTACTTTATAAACAGAGAGGAGAGTTGTGTTATGGATGAAGAAAAAAAACAATTTTTAAAGGATCAAGCTACATTTCACCTTTTAGGAGACTATCTTTGACGAAGCTTCATGTGAACGAGATATAGAAAAGCGAGAAAAAGAAGTTAATGAATCAAGTTTTTGGGTCGATAATCCAAATGCTCAGGAATTGTTTAATACCCTTTCAAAAAAGAAAAAGGAATTGCAGGAATTACACGATATTAGAGCGATAGAAGAAGATGTATTGGCTTTATATGAATTGATAGATGCTGATGGGGCTTTGCTTGGGGATGAATCTTTGATGAAAGAACATCGTGAATTAGTGAGTTGTTTTTCAAAAAAAGTGACGGATTTAGAGTTGAAATCTTTACTTTCGGGCCCTTATGATGACTACAATGCCTTTCTTAGTTTTTATGCTGGAGCAGGAGGTACTGATGCTCAGGATTGGGCAGAGATGTTGTGTCGGATGTATATGAGATGGTGTGAAAAAAAAGGGTTTGAATGCGATATTTTAGAGTATACGCCTGGGGATGAAGCTGGAATTAAATCTGCTACATTGCGTATTTCTGGCGATTATATTTTTGGGTTTTTAAAGCATGAGCAGGGGATTCATAGGCTTGTACGTCAGTCTCCTTATAATGCGAATAATAAACGACAAACGTCGTTTGCTGCAGTTGAAGTGTTCCCTCAAGTCGATACAGATGTAGGCCAGGTAGAGTTGGATACAAAAGATTTGAAAATAGATACCTATAGAGCAAGTGGAGCAGGGGGACAGCATGTCAATAAAACGGATTCTGCAGTCAGAGTTACACATTTGCCTACAGGTCTCGTGGCTACCTGCCAATCCAGTAGATCACAAAGTAGCAATAAAGAGTCTGCAATGAAGATGTTGATATCTAGACTTATTGTGTTAATGAAAGAGCAAAAAAAAGAAGAAGTTTCAGAGTTAAAAGGAGAGCAAAAAGAAAATGCATGGGGACATCAAATAAGGTCTTATGTGTTACACCCGTATAAGCTTATTAAAGATTTGCGGACTAACTTTGAAACATCAAATGTTAATACAGTGTTAGATGGAGACTTAGACGCCTTTATTAATTCCTTGTTGCACTATAAAGCATGATTACTCTTATCAACTTATTTTTCATCATGTAAACTAAGATCTATGATTGATAATAAAGTTTTGCGTTTCTTCTTTTGTACAGTTATTTTTATTAGTTTGTTAGTTGGGCTGAATATTTCGGTTCGTCGATACCAGTTTGAAACACAGAAAAATACTGTTGAAATTGCAGTTTCTTTGAGAGAGTTAAGAGAGTTGGCTGTTGTTGGAGGTGAAAGTATTGAATCTCTAATGACACGTTTGGATAAAGAAAGTTCTTTAACTACCATTGCGATTGAGGAAGTGACCTTACATGATTTTATTGAATCTGGAAAAATGGCTTTAATTAAAGGGTCTGAAATCATTAATATGCATCGAGTTGGGCGTCTTAATAGGACACTGTTAAGCCAAGTGTATAAACAAGGGCAGGTTAAACCAGAATATTTTTATTTATATGTTTCTCAACGTAAAGATTTTGAAAGAATTAAAAAATTTCTAAAAATAGAGTTTGGGTCTGATAAAGTAAAACAAATAAAAAACTATCATATTTTACAGATTTTGGATACACGAGAAGATCTGGTGAATATTGGGTTGGGTATCTTGGATTCTGATATTAAATTGGTTACACAATTTGGGTTTAAACCTCTTTTTCGTTTAAAGAATACGACTCGATTAAAGGCCGGAGTGATTACAAGTAAAATAATGAGTTTTTATGATCCTGTTGTAGGAAGTTCTGTTTTGTTTGAGGGAGATTCAGTGTTGGGATATCCCACTCAGTTGGGTTTGTTAAAAGAGAAATTTGAAGATAAGCAGATACGTTTTGGGGCAGTTGAGTTTTTTTATCAAAAAGGAATAAAAACGTTATTGGATGATTTATCTTACAATGTTTTTCGTGTGCATAGTATTGATGTAGAAGAGTTGCAAGAAATGTCCATGGGGAAAGCGGTGAATCGATATTTACGAGCTGCTAAAGAGAGAAGTGTCGATATGCTATTTTTGCATCCTTATTTTAATTCTAAAAATGAGTTATCGATTATTGATTATAATATTGTTTTTATAGATAAGGTGGTAACAGGTTTAATTCATAATGAGTTTGATATATTTTCTGTTGAACAATTTCCAAAGCAAATTTATATACCCATAACACCTTTTGAAAAGATTGTGTTGATTTTTTCAGTATGTACTACGTTCTTGTTTTGTATTAGCTTTTTTAAAGTATTGTCTTTATTTAATATTTTTACGTTTTATTTGTTTTCATTGGGAAGTATTTATACATTAAATCAATTTGGATATGATCTGTTTATTTCAAAATGTATGGCTTTTTTTGTAGCTGTTTTGTTTCCTACCCTGGCTATTATTACACAGTTTCCACAGGAACAAGTTGGAGAAAAGAAATTTGTCGTTCGCTTTTTTAAAAGCTTTGTATATTTAGTAAAGATTTTAGGTATTTGTTTAATAGGTGCAATATTAATTATTAGCTTTTTGTCTGATATTGTCTTTCTTAAAGGTGTGGAACAGTTTTTTGGTGTTAAGTTGTCTTTTCTGGTTCCGTTGGTTTTGATTGGATTGTTTTTTTATTTAAGGCCTCATCGTATTACATCTACCTTTTTTGTTCTTCGTCGTCTTTATTATTCGCCAGTTAGAACGGCTGGCCTTATTTCAATTTTTGCGGTTATCTCGTTCTTCTTTATTTTATTAATTAGGAGTGGGAATTTTCTCTTGTTACCTTCTTTTTACGCAGAGTCGCATTTAAGGGAATTACTAGAATCTGTTTTTTATGTTAGGCCTCGTACAAAAGAATTTTTAATTGGATATCCTTTTTTGATCTTATCGTTTATGTTTGTTGATGAAAAAATTTCTAGAGTATGGATTTGGTTTTTTAATATTTTAGGATCTATTTCTTTAGTGTCGGTTATTAATTCGTTTTGTCATATTCATACTCCTTTATTCATTTCTTTATACCGGACCGTTTTAGGACTGTTATTTGGAATAGCCATGACATTGATTTATTTCTTTTTATATCGATTATTTAGATCTGTTTTTTTAAGAAAACTGTCGTTGAGGAAATAGGTTTGGGTCAAAATCCAGAGTATAGTTTAGAGGATTTGCAAAAGGAAATTGGGGTGATTTTTTCTAATAAAGACTACCTTAAAGAAGCCTTAACCCATAGCTCTTTTATTAGACATTTACCAAAAGATAAACAGCATAATGAACGGTTAGAGTTTTTTGGAGATTCTGTATTAAAATTTATTGTAACGGAGTATTTGTTTCATACATACCCAGATTATAACGAGGGACAGTTGTCTAAATTGAGATCTCAGATTATCTCAGATAAATTTTTAGCTGAAATGGCAATGAAAATTGATTTGGGGCAGTATATATTTATGTCATTTGGAGAACAAAAGTCGGGGGGCGTATTGCGTAAAAGTATGATTGCTAACGCTATGGAAGCATTGTTAGGGGCTTGTTATCTAGATAAAGGATTAGAGGAGACTAAAACTCTTTTTTTTAGATTGTGGGAAGAGGTACGGGATCAGTTAGATTCAGAAGAATTTAATGATTTTAAAACACTTTTACAAGAAAAATGTCAAAAATATAAAAGTAAATTGCCAGTGTATAAAGTGGTCAAAGAAATAGGACCGGATCATAAGAAAATGTTTCATGTCGAAGCCTCTGTCACTATAGATGAAATGGTGGTTATTTCTCAGGGAGATTCTGATACTAAAAAGCGAGCAGAACAAATGGCTGCAAAAAAAATTCTTGATATTGTTGAGCAATACCAAAATAAGTGAGTATAAAATACTGTAAATCTTGCGAAAAAATTGTCCCAGACGAAAAATCATTGCTTGTTTCTGAAGTGGATTGTTGTATGGTATGTAAAAAACCTTTACTCTATTTTGGCAGAGAAAAGGTTGTGTTGTCTGTTCAAGAGTTATTAGATCAATACGATTTGATGCATAAGTATAACCCTCTAAAAGATTATCAAGGAGTTTATAAAGTCTACAGATCTCAAGAATCTGATATCCGATTGTTGGAATGTGAAGATTGTTTGAAACATTTTCCAGAAAATAAAGAAGCACTGTTTTATATCTCTAAAGATAGTTGGCAAAAAGGACACTTTCAAAAAGCAAAAGAATATTTAGATACTCTGTTTTCATTTCATAATCCTGAAAAAGATGAAATGCTTCATTACGTCACCGTTTTATTTGCCTTAAAAGATTTTTCTTCTGTGGTTACCTTTGTCCAACAATATAAGAATCTATTCGACTCTTTTTACTTTTCTCATTCTCTGGCTATGGCTTATTTAGGATTGAAAGATCAAAAAAAAGCACTAAAATTTTTCTATAATGCTTTTAAATACTGTAAATCTAAAGAAAGAAAATCTAAAATTAAATTGATGATACGACACCTAACATCTTTAGTTGATAAAAAAGTGTAGATCAAATCTTTTCATTTTGCTTATCTTCCTCTAGAATATATGTTCCACTTTGTTGGGGTGTAGCCAAGCGGCAAGGCAACGGGTTTTGGTCTCGTGATCGTTGGTTCGAATCCAGCCACCCCAGCCACAGCATTCCTAAATTCCCAATCGCACTCGAAATGGCACCAGTCGCATATCTTTCGATATCGCGCCTTACGCCATTTCGGCACGCTTGGAAATTTATGAACGCTGTGGCTTCTCTCTGCATGGATGACTAGTTCGCTCATCTTCGATGTCGCGGGGTTGCTCATCTTTGATGTCTCTGGCCTGTCTTTGATGTTTAGTGGGGTAACTCTGAGGGTAAGAATGCCCACATTTCTTTTCTGCTTTTGTACCGGTTAAGGGTTTCTATATATTCTGGTGCTGGAGAAACAAATATTGGGTCATATAATATCTCTCCTTCATCGGAATGTGTTGGAAAGGCAAGTCCTTTCTGATTAATGTCAAACTGCGCATTAATATCTCCTGTGTTTCCTCTCGCATCTACTATAATCCACTTTTGAAGTTCCGATATATAAATGCCATTAAAACTGTGTAAAACAAAACCTGTAAAGGGAGGGTCTTGTTTTAGTTTTTGATAACAAAAACCAGCAGGAATTTTAACGGCTCGGCATAATGCCGCTAATAAATGGCTTTTTGCTGCACAAATACCTGTCCCCTCCTTCAATACCTCACTTGCAGAACATGTAACAATGTCTGAATCAATATCCTTTGAGTGGGGAATGTTATCTCGGACCCATTCAAATAAATACTGGGCTTTCGTAAAGGTATCAGAAAGCCCTTTGCTTAACTCATTTGCTTTATCCAAGACCATTTTCTCTTTCCAGTTTACAACCGGGTCTGCCACTAAATAATCGTTGAGATACTTAGACTCTGGAGTCATGGTCTATTATTCTACCTAACTCTTAAATACATGCTTATAATGCTCTACTTCTGGAAAAGGATCATAAAAATGATGTAATAATCTGCGCCATTCTTGATATTCCTCAGATTGTCTAAACCCAACCGTATGATCTTCGATAGTATTCCAGTTCACTAACAATATGTATCTGTTAGATGTTTCTATACACCTTTGAAGTTCATGAGATACATATCCCGATATACTTGAAATAATCTTTTGTGCTTTAGAAAAGGCTTCTTCAAACTTTTTTTCTTGACCAGGTCTTATATTTAAAACCGCGGCTTCTAATATCATATAACGTTCTCCAGTGAAGGTCTTAAGTCGATTATATCATATTTCTATATAAAACGGACTTGTATGAATACTTTTAAGAGAATTCTGTTTTTTTTAATAACTTTTGCCAAATTCTTTAATACAGGGTAGTCTTAGTGTGGATTGAGAAAACATTTTAAAGGTTAATCTGCTTATTTCAGTTTAAAAGGTCTTAAAGCGGTGTAACATAGTGACAGATTCTTCTTTGACATAGAAAAAAGATGCAGAACTACTACAGAGAATAAGATAAATGGATAAGATAAAAGGTATATAGAGTGACATTACGTAAAAAAATAAAAAAACTATTAACTACTGTTAAAGATGAACTTTTTTCAAAAAAGAATTCAAAAAAGCCCTTAAATCAAAAAGAAATAGAAAAAAAACGCCATTCACATCATCCAAAAAAAGAAAAACATGTTCATCGTCAACAACGACAAGCACACCATAAACAACAGTCTAAGCATCAGTCTCATAAAGATAAACCTTTCAGACATACAAAATCTCAAGATACCCAAGTTTCTTCCCCTCAATACAAAGGAAAAGCCTTTTCTGATTTTGGATTTCATCCTACGGTGCTTGAAAAATTAAAGGAAAATAATTTTGCCTTTTCAACTGAAGTTCAAGAAAAATCCATTGGTGTTTCCATGAGTGGAAAAAATGTGTTTTGCTCCTCCGAAACAGGATCTGGAAAGACACTCTCTTTTTTACTTCCTATGATTCATAAATTTTATAAAAAAGAATTAGACCAAGCTCTTATTATTTGTCCTACACGTGAAATTGCTATTCAAATTCAAAAAACATTGAAAAGTCTGACCGATGACTCGATTACATCTGCATTAGTAATAGGTGGAACAGATATGGGTATGCAAAAGCAAGCTCTATTACAATACCCTAAAATTCTCGTTGCGACGCCAGGGAGACTTTTGGATATGTTAAATACAGGGCTCATTTGGCTTAACTATACTGGCTATGTTGTTCTTGATGAGGCTGATCGTATGTTAGATATGGGCTTTGAAGAAGATTTAATAAAAATTCATGAACAACTAAGTGGTGCTCACCAAACTCTTCTTTTTTCAGCAACCCTTTTTCCAGAAATTAAAAAAATGGCCAAGCGATATGCGAGTGACTATGAAGAAATTATAATTGGAAATCCCACCAGTGTGGCAGGGTCTGTGGAACATGTTCTAGTTGAAATGAATGATCATGAAAAATTAACGGCTCTTGCTTATTTGCTTCGTAAACATAGAGGTAAAGCCATGGTCTTTTTTAATTCCATCAACGAAACAAGTCGTGTTTTAAAACAACTTCATCGTCAAAAATTATACAAATTAGATTGTATACATTCTAAAGTGGTGCAATCTGCTAGAGAAGCGGTTGTCGCAAGTTTTCGTGCAGGAAGTATTTATGCGCTTTTATGCAGTGATATAGCCGCACGAGGGATAGATATTCCCAATGTAGACCTTGTCATCAACTATGATATCCCCAATAATAGTGAAGAATATATTCATCGTGTAGGCAGAACAGGTCGAGCAGGTAAGTCTGGGAAGGCCATTAGCTTTTATTCACATAAAGATAAAAAGAAATTAGTTGCGGTTGAAAAACTTATTGAGAGTAAAATCAAACGAAAACGTGATTATCGAGGATTAATTTAATATGTCATTTAAAGAACTAAATTTGTTGCCTGAATTACTGCAATCTATTGAAAAACAGGGATATACTGAACCTACACCTATTCAAGCAAAAGCTATTCCACATGTTTTAAAGGGGAAAGATGTGTTGGCTGGTGCTCAAACCGGAACTGGTAAAACCGCCGCTTTTACTTTGCCGTTATTACATCGCTTAACTTCTCAAAAACGGTCAAAGTCTCACCTTCCAAGGGCTCTTATTTTAACCCCGACCAGAGAACTTGCAGCTCAGGTAGGAAAAAGTGTTGATACATATGGAAAAGGTCTTTCTCTACGGTCAGCTATTGTTTTTGGAGGCGTTGGTATTAACCCTCAGAAAAAAAGGTTACGACAGGGAGTGGAAATTGTTATAGGGACTCCCGGACGACTTCTGGATTTATGTAAACAAAACTCGCTAGATCTTTCTCGTATAGAAGTTTTAATTTTAGATGAAGCAGATCGTATGCTCGATATGGGGTTTATTAATGATATTAAAAAAATTATTCGACTAGTCCCCAAAAAGCGTCAAACTTTATTTTTTTCTGCAACATATTCAAAACAAATTAAATCCTTAGCAGATACTATTCTTGTGAATCCAGAATTGGTTGAAGTTGCTCGTGAAAATATGGCTGCAGACACTGTTACCCAATCTGTTTATCACGTCCCTAAATCTCGAAAAAGTGACTTGTTAGTCCATCTGATTAAAGAAGGAGATTGGAACCAAATTCTTGTCTTTACCCGAACAAAACACGGTGCTGATCGG
This sequence comes from Candidatus Marinamargulisbacteria bacterium SCGC AG-343-D04, assembly GCA_003265885.1. GTDB lineage: Bacteria > Margulisbacteria > Marinamargulisbacteria > AG-343-D04. Next base: position 49,258 of record QFBQ01000004.1, on the reverse strand, counting down.
GTATCTAAACAACTGAATAAAGAGGGGATTGTTTCGGTTGCTATTCATGGAAATAAAAGTCAGGCCGCAAGAACCCGAGCCTTGGCAGATTTTAAAGCCTGGAAAGTGAGAGTCTTAGTTGCAACAGATGTAGCGGCTCGTGGATTAGATATCAGCTTATTACCTCATGTTGTGAATTATGATTTGTCAGAGGTTCCTGAAGATTATGTTCACCGAATTGGCCGTACAGGTCGTGCAGGAAGTTCTGGAGAGGCCATTTCGTTCGCCTCAGGCGATGAAATTAAATTGCTTCGTGCCATTGAGAGATTGATCAAGAAAAAGATAACAGTAAATAGTATGGATGGGTTTTCTGAACACTTTAAAGTGTTGGATAAAGAAGATGCGAGAAACAAAGAAGGACACACTCATGAACGACGGACAGGGGATAGACGTCGTGATTCTTATCGTGATAGAGATGAGAATAAAAATCGCCATAGAGGCCCCAAACATAATAGAGGTACTCAGAATAGAAGAAGTCAAAGACCTTCTAGCAACAGCAGCAACCGTTCTGCTAGAAGGGGATAATTTTTTCAATCTTAATAAAATTCTAAACTGATCTGCTTAAATGGAGATATATTTAATATATGAATCACTGCTGTTTTTAAGCATCTTTCTAGACTCTAAACTAAATTTTCAGTATTTTAAAACCAAGTTACACCAGAGTCGCAGTCTCTAGAAAACGCCGAGTTGACTCAGTCCAGCTTACACGTTTAGCTCGCTCAACATTTGTAGCCATAATATGCTTTGACATACGGCTTTCAGATAAAATATTTTCAACTATCTTTTCTGCAATGTCAGCCGCATTGTTAGGGTCAAAATAAATGGCAGAATCTCCACAAATTTCTCGGGCAAAATCTCGATCACTAGTGAACATCACCTTCTCGAATAATTGAGCTTCCAAATATGGGAGGCCATATGTTTCGATTAGTGTAGGCATTATAATAGCAGTAGAGGACTTTACTTTTTGTACTAAGGAATTCCTACTTAAGCGACCTAAGAATGAAAAGTAGTCCGATAGACCATGCTTTTTCACTGATTTAATAAAACGGGATTCTTTTTTTCCTGAATTCTCTGAAAAAGTTAATTCGAATGTTGCTTCAAAATTTTGAGCTTTTAATAACTTGGCGACGGATAATAGTATTTCAACGTTTTTATGAGCGTACATTATTGTGGGATAAATCAAGGTAGGTTTCAAAGATTTGGGGGTGTCTATAACTGAGCAATTGGTTTTTTTTGATTCTTCTTCATTAAAACCAACATCGATAACCGAAATAGGGCGATTTTTTATTTTTGCTGATAACCTTTTTTTCATTGTGTTTGTTTGAACTACATAATGTTCTAAACGATCATTCGTTAGTTTGAAATATAATCTTTTGACCAATTTCGAACCTAGATCTTGAAAGCGTAAGCGAGACCAGATTTTGAAATCGTCATACACTGCATATGGCCAGTCAAAATAAAAAATTTGTTTAGCGGAAACATTGGCTGGGATATCTCCAAAATTTAAGACAATATCAATGTTATGAATTTTTACAAGACCCTCAAGTTTTCTCTCATAAAATAATATTTTTTTTATAAAAGACTTAGGAATATCTAAACCTCGACAATATTTAATGTTCTTTAGAGTTCCAATCTGCTTTTCGGCTTCTACAGACACCAAGCAGTAAATTTCAAATTCAAAATCTTTAGCATTGTGATCAATATGTTTTATTACATCTTTTTTAAAATTAATAACACCGCCAGTATTTGATGTTAGAAAGTTTATTAGTAATTTACGAATTGAACTCACCTCTGTCTTTAAGCCAAATTGTTGTTTCATGTATGGAGTGTAGGATGTTTTTTGTGGGTTCCCATCCTAACTTTCTCAATTTAGAAGTGTCGAGGTGAACGAAAGGACTGTCTCCAATCCAGCCACGTTTTCCACCTGTAAACGTGTAAGATGGATTTACACCAAGTGATGAACATATTGTGTCTGCAGACTCCACAACTTTGCAATACTCCTTGTTGCCCAAATGGTAAACTTCAAAGAATTCTGAGCTTATATCGTTATGATTTTTAAGTACAATCTCTATAGCATGTATCATGTCATCTACATGTAAATAACTTTTTCTTTGCTGTCCATCACCTAAAATTTCTAGGGTATTAGGGTTGTCTCTCAACTTATGTACAAAATCAATAATATGTCCATGGGAGTAGTATGGACCTACGATACTTACAAATCTAAATACACTAACTCGTAAGCCGTAGTTAGCTGAGTAAGCTGACAATATGCCTTCTGCTGCAAGTTTAGACATTCCATAAAGAGAAGTTTGCTTTGGGATTGATATATCTTCTGGAGTAGGGAAAATATCAGGCTCACCAAGAGCTGCTGCTGTAGAAGAAAAAACTATGTCTTTTATATTAGCTTCAACAGCACTTCTTAATATGCGCTCAGTTACAACTATATTCTGATCAATATCTTTTTCACTATGCTTCATTCCATGGCGAATATCTGCATTAGCCGCAAAATGAAATATTATATCTACACCGTTAAGTAAGTCTTGAGGAATTGGTTTAAGTAAATCATGCTCAAGAAACGTTATTAGTGGATTTGCAGTATCAAGATTTGAAAGTTTTCCGGTAGAGAGATTATCTATTACTAATACTTCACATCCTTGTGAAATAAGCCAATTCGTTAAATTTAATCCAAGAAACCCGCAACCGCCAGTTATTACTGCTTTATTTAGCTTCATAATTCACCATAAACCCTTGTTGTGATATTCGTATTTTACGGAACTTTCCTTGAAAATGCGTTTCAAACTTTTTTCGATTTTTTTTGAGGACGTAAAAAAGAAAGAATCCACCACCACCTGCTCCAAGTAGCTTTCCACCAATTGCTCCAGCATTTAGGTCTTCAGTATAGATATCATCTAGACTATTATCTGATATTAGGCCTGATATATTCTTCTTGCATAACCAGGATTCATGCAAAAGCTGTCCAAACTGGTCTAGATCTCCTTCAACTAAATAGTTATATGCTTTATATGCCATTTCAACCAATCGTGCTTGATTATCTAAAGATGATTTTGAATTTTTCAGGTTCTTAATCTGATGCTTTAACAAAGACGACGCGCTTCGTTTTACACCAGTGTTTACGAGGTAAATACTATCTTCTAATATGTTTTCAATATCACGTGTAACCAGATTTTTACTCACTTTAATTCGACCAGATGTATCAACTTCATAGAAATTTAGACCCCCAAAAGCTGCAGCGTATTGATCTTGTTTTCCAATGCGTTCTCCACAACGATTAATTTCTAGATGACAAGCTTCTTCTGCTAAATCACGACTTGAAAATGCTTGTCCAGCTAACGTTTTTAATGCTCCAATTAATGCTACAGAAAAAGTTGAGGAAGACCCTAAGCCTGTTCCAATAGTGGGCATATCAGCAAAGGATCCAATTTCTATGTTGTTTTTCTTGTTGTACATCAATAGAGCTTCTCTTATTAAGGGGTGTGCAAGTTCAGAAGCATCTTTTACTAATTCAGTTGTACTGTAGTGAACTTTTACTTCATTGTTTGTTGTTTGGTTTACAGTTAAATAAATGCGTGAATCAATAGTCAAACTTAGAAAAGCACCTCCATGATTTTCATAATAACTTTCTATGTCTGACCCACCACCAAAAAAACTTACCCTCAAGGGGGCCGATACTAAAATCATAGTTAAGACTCTCCAATAAATTTATCTAACTCTTCAAGTTGGCCCTGTATAGAGTTGATGTCATAGTACTTTAAGTTTGCAGCTCTGCAAAAACCTTCATCAAAATGAGTATCTCCGACAAACACAGCATTGTCTGTGCTGATAGACCACTTCTCCTTCGCTTTCTGCCACATTCCAGACTTGGGCTTACGACATTCACATTCAATTTTTAGATCAATGATCTCTCCTTCATACCCTCTTTCAGGGTGATGTGGGCAATAAAATAAATCATCGAACCAAACACCTGCTTGCCAAAGTTGATCTTCAATCGATCTAATCTCATTTTCAAACTGAGGCTTAGAAAGAAAGCCTTTGGCGATGTCTCCTTGATTTGTAATAATTATAACTTTAACTCTGTTTTTATTACATCTTTTAAGTAAATTCACGGCAACTGGATTAAGAGTGGGTGTAATTTCATAAGCTGTAGGGCTTGATCCTCTATCCACGATTAGCGTTCCATCTAAATCCATTAATAAATATTTTCGTTTCACAGAATAACTGCCAGATTTAATTAGTGCTTTGTAACGATCGGGGGTGCCAATGTCATTTAAATTACATAGAAGCTCAGTTGCGAAAGCGTTTTGTTGAGATATTAATGTTGGGAGGAAATCCATAACTATATCTCCTCTATCTAAATCTGTTTGTAAGACATCTTTTAAGTTTAATAGATACAATCCACTTACAGTTTTATTTACAAAGAATTTAGGAGAGGTCTCTGTTTTCTTATATAAAGCTTTTATTCTTCTGTTATCCTCTAGATCTATTCGATCACTATCATGCGGATGATTATTTTTTGTAAAAAAGAACCAGTTTCCATCTCTCTTGGTTAGTTCTTTCATCAAATTTACCTGATATTTTTGATATTCATTGCATACCAAGTCCCCAAGAATAACTGTGATTTTTTCGGGTAAAACAGAGCTATATCTTTGTGCTAATAACTTTAGGGCCCCAAAGGTGCCCAACGGTTCTTCTTCGATGCTAATTTGGAAATTTACTGAAGGAGGGGATAATTCATCGGTGATTTTTTTTGAGTCGGAGTTAAGTGCTAGATAAACAGAACTTGCATGTGTTTGCTTTATTAGACGTGATAATACAGTTTGTTCATTGTCAAGTGGGAGAAGTAGTTTTGGAATGCCTGGCATATATTCTGCCATTCTAACCCCTTTCCCACCTCCAATTATAATCAAATTTTCGCTCATTCATTTACCCATAATTCAAGAAAAATGAGATCAAGAATATGCTGATGTGCCAACTCAATCATAAGGTAGTTTTCTGCAGAAACATGAACCGAAATATCACAATTGTCTTTTAATTTTCCACCAGAAAACCCTGATAACCCGATTACCATTGTGCCATCATCTTTTGCAGTAGTCGCTAAATTCAGAATATTATCCGAATTTCCGGAGGAAGAGATGCAAATTACAACGTCATTGGAGTTGGAATTAACGATGGAATTGGAGCGAACCATTTGGTATTCAGCTGAAAAAATATTTTCATATCCAAAATCATTGGCTAGTGCTGAGGTGAGAGCAGCATTTACTCCAAGCGATCGGACTCGTAACTTTTCTTTATAGAATCGGTATAAACCTTTTCCCATATCACAAGCTGCATGATGTGATATGGCAAGAGAACCGCCATTTCCAGCAAAGAAAATCTGGCCTCCGGCTTCCATTCTTTGACGAATATTACTTGCAGCGACCTTTATTGTTTCAAAATTAATAGACATCATTAATTTTGAAATTTCATCAGTATACCTTTCGATATTAATTTTTCCGTCTGTCATGTACTGAGAGAACTGGTTATTAATTCCTGGGTCTGATTCAAAAATATTTTTTGTTAAGATAGATACCTCCTTTTTTAAAAAATGTTATGTTCCTGATAAACCCATACTATGAATGTAGTTTGCATGTGATATTATCAACTCACTAAAGGAAGTGAGCTAGCTTTTATCCAATGATCAAGAATGCGGGGTTTAATTAGGAGTTTGGGTTGATTTGAAAAAGATTCAGCATTGATGGGTAGGTGTTTTAAGTCTTGAGTACATTTAGTTATCGGTTTAATGTTTTCTGTTAGTTTCCAAGTATCTTCTTTGGAGGATGCTTTTTTTTTAGATTCTTTATGAATTATCAAGGCCATTTTATCTCCTATTTATTAAAGTATTAATGTATTAATTAAATGTGTCAAGATAAAGTGTTTTGATAAATATCTAACGTAGATTAATCATCCAACATTGATGACTTTTTTGACTTTTAAAATCTTCGGGAACGGTTTTATGGGTTAGAGAGTCTAGTTGAACTTTGGGGGGAAGTTTTGCTGCATCTAGTGAGAAGTTTCTAGAGTTTGTACTAAAAATTAAGGTTCCGGAGGGGGAGAGTAGTTTGATACATGATTTGAGTAGATCTGGGTAATCTTTATCAATAGAAAAAGTGGTTTTCATGTTCTTGGAATTGCTGAATGTAGGGGGATCACAGATGATAAGATCATACCTATTTCTAGCTGCCTCAAGCTTAATGAAAGATAAACAATTATCGGTGATGACTCTGTCTGATTTTCGGTGATCAAATCCATTTAACGCAAGATTTCGTTTTATCCATTCACCGTAGTTTTTATTCATGTCTACACTTGTGGTGGAGGTTGCCCCGCCATCGATGGCATAACAGGTAAAGGAACCTGTGTAAGCGAATAAGTTCAGAATTCGTTTCCCCTCAGCCATCTTTCTGAACATGTTTCGGGTATTTCGGTGATCTAAAAATAAACCGCTGTCTAAATAATCGCTTAAATTAACTTCAAATTTTAGATTTCCTTCTTGGATTATTTTTCGGTATTCTTGATGACTGTTTTTTTCATATTGTGAGGAAAGCCCTGTTTGTCGACGTCGTTGTTTGATGTGTAATGCTTTTTCGGGAATATTTAATGCGCTGTAAATACTGGCGATAGCGTTTTCTTTAAATTGTTCTTTTTGTGCATCTGTTTCATCTTTTTTTCTGTTGTATAACCATACTAGTGCATCTCCATCATACCAATCTAGGATAAGAGGGAAATTGCCAAGATCTTTGTTATAGATTCTAAAACAGTTGATGGAGTTTCGTTTTGCCCATTTTTTCAAATGAGTAAATCGTTTTGCGATACGATTTGTTAATTCGTCATAGTTTTCCATATGTTTATGCTAATGGAAATATGTGGATGCTTCTAGTGCTTGTTTAATTATGAGATAATAAAGATCTATGACATTTACACTAATTGCAACGACTACGATGGGTTTTGAAGCTGTTTTAGCTAGAGAAATTAAGGCTTTGGGCTACAAAGATGTTAAGGTTTTTGATCATAAAGTAGAGTTTCAAGGAGACTATAGAGATATTTGTCGTGCCAATATATGGTTACGTACGGCTGGACGAATTTATATCAAAATTGGGGAGTTTGAAGCGACAACCTTTGATGAACTTTTTGATAAAACCACAGCATTAGATTGGGCACAGTGGATTGGCAAAGACGATAAGTTTCCTGTTGCGGATGTGACGTCTCGAAAGTCTGCCTTATTTAGTAAATCAGATTGCCAATCTATTGTTAAAAAAGCGGTTGTTACTCAGTTAAAAAAAGCGCATTCATGTGAAACATTACCAGAAACAAAAGCGAGTTGTCCTATTCGTATTCAAATTGAAAATGATAAGGTTATTTTAAGTATTGATTCGTCAGGATCTGGTTTAAATAAACGTGGATACCGTGCGCATATGGACATTGCTCCTCTGCGAGAAACGTTGGCGGCTGGATTGATATTGTTAAGTCGATGGAGACCAGAAGAAGATATGTTGATGGATCCTTTTTGTGGAACGGGCACCTTGTTGATTGAGGCTGGTCTTATAGCCAAAAATATTGCCCCAGGTTTAAACAGGTCTTTTTGTTCAGAAAGGTGGTCTTGTATTGATTCAGCTCATTGGAGATATGTAAGACAAGAAGCCAGGGACCTTATTAAAAAAGATGCTAAATATAGAATTTATGGATCCGATAATAATGCTAGAGCTTTATCGATTGCTAATAAAAATATTGAGTTGGCAGGGTTACCGGATGTTTTTGTTCAAAAACGAGAACTTTCTGAAATTTCTAGTCGTTATGAACAAGGAAGAATCATTACAAACCCTCCTTATGGACACCGTTTAGAAGAACAGCCAGATATAGATTTGTTGTATCAGGAAATGGGGCGAGTGTTTAAAGAAAAATTTCCCTTATGGAGCTATTATGTACTGACATCGTGTGATTATTTTGAAGAGTTGTTTGGCAGAGAGTCTAATAAACATCGAAAGATATATAATGGGGGTATTAAGTGTTGGTATTATCAGTTTTTTGGTCGGAAAAGCTAAGATGTTTGCATGATCTGGGAATCCTTAACATTGGAGTCAGCTATGCAAGCGGTGGAAGATGCTTGTCAGCAGAGATTGACCAATGTGTGTATTCCTCGAAATAGTTATATTAACCGTGTTTATGAAATGGAGTTGGATTCTCAGGATAGAGTGATTGCAAAATTTTATCGGCCCAATCGATGGTCGACGGACATGATTTTGGGTGAACATTTTTTTTTAAAGCATGCGCATGATAACGATTTGCCTGTGATTCCACCTCTTACCTTTAATGACAAAACCTTGTTCATGTTGGACGAGATTCCCTTTGCTCTTTTTCCTAAAAAAGGGGGTAGGGTGATGGATGAATTCAATGAGGATTTATGGAAAGAAACAGGGCGTCTTTTAGGTCGACTTCATAATTTAGGTCAGACTATTACGGATTCTGGACGTATGAAATGGAGACCCAAGATTGCGACAACTAGACATCTAAAAACCCTCTGTGATTGTGGGGTTATTCCTGAGGACTACAGAGCGGTTAGTATACGTGCTATTGAGCAATTTATTCAAAAAGCGGATTCATTGTTTTCACGGTGTGAGATGTTTTTAATTCATGGAGATTGTCATTATGGAAATATTATTTATCGACCTGGAGAGCATGTATATCTTGTGGATTTTGACGATGTAGTGATAGGACCTTCTGTTCAAGATGTATGGATGTTATTGCCTGATGAGACAGGGCAGTGTAAACAGGAATTAGCGTGGTTTCAAGAAGGGTATTCGGTGTTTCGAGATTTTTCAGCACGTGAATTGGATCTTATTCCAGCATTACGTATTATGCGCCAGATTCATTTTGCAGCATGGTGTGCTGTACAGTCTCAAGAGGCTCATTTTCAACATCATTTTCCCGATTGGGGGTCTACAAAATATTGGAATGAATGGGTGAAATCTATTTTGGGATTTTAGAGTCATGAAGAGATGTTTTTTTGTTGTTTTTTTCTTTTCTATTTATTTTTTATCGTCGGGATTAGTTGCAGCTATTGAGGATGAATGTGTTGTTGTGGCGCATGGGTTGGGGAGAACGTCTAGATCTATGGCTAAAATGGCGACTGTTTTAGAAAAAGAAGGGTATGTTGTCTATAATGTTAATTATCCTTCTAGAAAATATACTATAGATGTTTTGGTGTCTGACTATATTGAACCGGCAGTTCAATTGTGTTCTAAATCTGAGACTATTCATTTTGTGACCCATTCTTTGGGAGGCATTTTGGTACGTTATTATTTGAATGAGCGATCTTTGGAAAAACTAGGACATGTTGTGATGATTGCCCCACCTAATAAGGGGAGTGAGTTGGTCGACAAACTTGGGAATGTTTTTTTCTATAGATGGTGGTTAGGACCTGCGTTTATGCAATTATCGACGGATGAGTCGAGTGTTCCTAATCGGTTGCCAGTCCCTCATTATTCACTTGGGGTTATTGCGGGGACAAAATCTTTGAATCCATTTTTTTCGTTGATGATTCCTGGCGACAATGATGGAAAAGTTTCTCTAAAAAGTGCAGAAATTCAAGGTAAGGATTTTATGACGGTTCATGCTAGTCATTCGTGGATTATGAATGATCAGGACGTATTAGATCAGACAGTTTTCTTTTTGAAAAACGGGGGTTTTAAAGAGGTCGTGAAATAAATGAACTTATTTTATGGCTAAATACCCTTGAAAATTCAGATATTGAAAGATAGGGGTGATGTGTGTGAATGAACTTTCTTTTAAAAGTTCTAAGTTTTCAGTTTCAGAGTGGGGTTCTAAAACACCAATGAGACTCTTCGCTTTATTGTTTATTTCTTCTATGCTGTAGCCATTGTCTTGTTTGAAGTTGATGTATAAGTCAGTGAGCAAGTTTTGAAATTTTTTGTTTGGGTTTAGGGTTTTTTCAAAGAAGATGAAGGCAGCTCCGGGGTTTAGGGCTTTATAGATAGATTTAACTAAGGGAAGTCGTTTTTTTGTTTCAATAAATTGTAGTGTGTAATATGAAATGATGAGATCTGATTTTTTAAGAGGTATAGAGCTAATATCTTGTTGATCAAAGTGTAGAGAAGGATGGGAGTATGACTGTTTTGCATGATCGATCATTTTTTCTGAAATATCATAGCCGATGACCTGGCAATTCTTTTTTTCATGGTGTTGAGCGAGATGGTAACTGAGAATACCTGTGGAAGATCCTAGTTCATAGATGATTGATTCTTTTTTTGTGAAATAGTGGCTCAATTTTAAAATGAGGTCGTGACCTTCTTTATAAAAGGGCACCGATTTAGAGATATGATCTTCAAATTTTTGAGGGACATTTTTGTCAAACGTCCACTTTTCGCCTTCAGTGATCATAATATTGTCGCCAGTGTTACATTTATTTTTAGTCATCAGCGTTTTAAGGATAATACTGAGGGACTTTTTATTCCACATTCTTTTTTTAGATCATAATTGTTTTGACACTTTGAGCGAGTAAAAAAAATTTCTGAGACTACCTTGAATGTTATTAAAGATATTCATTTAAAGAAGATCCTTTTACTTATTATATAAATAATGTATAAAAAAAATGAAATTAATCATAAATTAAATGCGATAACTAATTAGAAAAGAAATTGAAATTAAAACTATAGGAGGTGAAAAAATGTTCAGATCTAAATACATGGTAGCATTAGCGAGAACTGCTGCTGGCAAAAATGGACGAGGAAGGATTCAAGCTGCCAATGCGAAGAAGGAGGCTGAAAAAGCTGCTAAAATTGCTGAGAATAAGGCTGAAAAACAAAGGGCTGCTAATAGTAAGGCAATGAGAAATAGGTTAAGATGCCTTGGACAGGTGGATTTGTCACAAACAAAATCACCCGCTCCACCCAACCATGCATCATTTGTATGTGTCTCTGGTGGAGAACCAAAAAGAGTTAATTGCCCATAAGATAGAGAAAATTTTTATTAATTTTTTAAAAAAGAGGTCATGTAAAGTGACCTCTTTTGTTTTTCTATAAAATATTATTTTCATGTGTATTTAATTTTGTTATCTTTTTAAAGATGAAAATTTTAAAATTATTGATAATGGTTGTTTTTTGTATCGTGTTGGGAAGTCATGACATTTATGCACAAAGTGAACATGATATGACTCCGGAAGTATTTTTGAAATACTTACATGATGAGTCTTCTATTTATAGAGAACAAAGTTCATTAAGCTTAATTATTGTTTCAGCTACATTAGCAGCGACTACACTTGTGAAAGATTATTCGGATGATGATCAAAAAATTGTTTTAGCTTCTTCTGCGCTTATTTTTTCTTCATCTTTTTTTACAGGATTTACTCCGGGAAAAAATGAACTGCTGTATAAGAGATTTCTTGATGTAGGGAGTTATTCGGCTTTAGATGCTTTGAAGGATATTAAACATGAGTATGCTAAGGAGAGGTATTTAAATTCAGCACTCTTATTAATTCCAGTAGGAATTGAAATTTATAAGAATCCTAATTTAGATGCGTTATCTGCCAATAGTGTGATTTTTCTCGGTTTTAGTTTACATAGTTTTTTATCTAGGACAACTACAGAGGTCATGATTGATCAAATGATTTTGAAATCTAACTCTAATTTTTCTTTTAAGATTCAACCTGCATTGGATAGAACATCAGTTGCATGTGTATATGCATTTTAAATGTGTATAATTTTCTTTTATTTTTGTATTTAAAACGATGGTTTTTTTGACTTGTAATCTTCTTTTTTAATGGGTTATGTGCTACTTTCTTTTAAGTAATCGACTTTTGAAAAGGGATAACAGGAAAAACGATGGATGTATCTGAAATAGGTAAAAAAATAACTCAACTTACAGGTGTTCGTGCCATTATGGCCGATATTAAAGAGTCCTTAGGTGCCGGAAAATCGTTCATTAATTTAAGTGCAGGAAATCCTCTTGTCATCCCTGAAATTGGAGAATTGTGGAAGTCATCTTTATCTAAGATTATGGAGACTCCAGATTTCGACTCGATTATAGGGCGTTATGGAGATAGTCAGGGGTACCAACCGTTTGTAGGCGTTGTAAAAGATTATTTTAGACAGAGATATCAGTGGGATATATCTGAACGAAATATTTTGATTACACCAGGAAGCCAGGCGGGTATTTTTTACGGGACCAATATGTTTTGTGATCAGTCTCAGCCATTATTGTTGCCTTTAAATCCAGATTATACGGGGTATAAGTCGAGTTGGGTTTCTTTAGAAGATCCACTTACGGTTGTTCCTAATACCTCTATAGTGTCACCTCATACTTTTAAATATCAAGTGGATGTATCCCGTATTCGTCAGATTTTGACTCAGAAAAAAGTCGGGGCTATGGCTTTTTCTCGACCGTCGAATCCTACGGGGAATGTCTTAGAAGATGATGTGTTTCATGAATTTGCATCCATGGCCAAAGAATATGATTTTCCTATTTTTGTAGATTCTGCTTATTCAGAACCTTTTCCTGGTATTACAGATGTGTCTGTAGACATGTCTCTGTATCCAAATATGGTATATTCTTTTAGTCTGTCAAAATGCGGGTTACCTGGAGAACGTATGGGGGTGTTAGTTGGCGATGAAGCTGTTATAGATAAGTTAGAGTGTTTTCAGTCTAATGCAACAATTCATTCTTCTCGTTTAGGACAGGCGATAGCTGCGGATGTATTAACAGAATATGATTTTGAATCGATGTGTCAGCGTTACTTGAAAGATCTTTATTTTAAGAAAAGACAATGCGTTGAGGATGTTCTTACACATGTTCTTGGAGATTTAGATTGGTACTTACATGTTCATCAAGGTGGACTATTTTCTTGGCTGTGGGTTCCTCAATTGAAAAGGACAGATCTAGAGCTTTATGCTGAAGCTAAAGAAAAAGGAGTATTGGTTGTTCCTGGATCTATGTTTTTTCATAATGCTGAATCTATTTCTAATAAAGAGTTGTTGAACTGTTTTCGTATTAGTTTGACGGCGACGGATGAGGATATTCGTTCGGGGGTTCAGATTTTTGCTGAAACAATTAAAGATCATTTAAGCTAGCTTTTCATATGGTATCTATAGTTGTTATAGGAGGCGGAGCATCGGGTTTTTTTTCGGCTATTCATGCTAAATATTTTTTTCCAGATTCGGATGTTATTTTGTTTGAGAAAGGTAAAGAAGTCTTGCAAAAAGTACGGATTTCAGGTGGGGGAAGGTGTAATGTAACACATGCCTGCTTTGATACCCGACAATTAACAGAGTTTTATCCAAGAGGTGGAAAGGCTTTGTTGAGTGTTTTTCAGCAATTTCAACCTGAAGATACGATGCAATGGTTTTCATCTAGAGGTGTTGAGCTGAAAGTGGAGGACGATAATAGAGTATTTCCTGTATCAGACTTGTCTCAAGATATTGTGGATTGTTTGTTACAGGAGGCTAAGTCTGTGGGGGTAAAGATTCAAACGGCATGTGGTGTTAAATCTATTCACCGTTTAGAGTCCGGTGATTTTTCTTGTCATTTTCATAATGCTCCAGAACGGGTATTTAATCGAGTGATTATGGCCTCAGGGGGGGGGGAGACAAGGCTATGATTTTTTACGATCTTTAGAAATGGATGTGGTGGATCCTGTTCCGTCTTTGTTCAGCTTTACTATTCAAGATAAGCAGTTGTGTTCGTTGATGGGTTTGTCTGTAGCTAATGCTACGATTACAGTTCCTGGTTTCAAGCCTCAAGAGGGGGCATTATTGATTACTCATTGGGGTATGAGCGGGCCTGCGATAATTAAGGCATCGGCGTGGTCTGCTCGATATTTACATGAATGTGGATATAGATCTTCTTTTGACGTAGATTGGTTGCCAGGCTTTTCTCATGAGGATGTGTTTAATCGTTTTTCTGAGATGAAGAATGCGGGCTCTAATCAGCAATGTCAGACTCAGTCACTCTTTTCAGACATTCCTTTACGCTTATGGCGCTATTTTTTAACTAAGTGTGATGCTGATGGATGTACATGGTCGACGTTATCTCAAAAAAAATTGAGAGTCTTAGTCGATCTTTTGAAAAAAGATCGGTATAGCTTGACGGCGAAAGGTGTTTTTAAAGAAGAGTTTGTAACGAGTGGCGGGGTGAATTGTGATACAATGTCAATGAAAACGATGGAGTCCAAAGCTATTCCTGGCCTGTTTGTTGTGGGGGAATGTTTGAATATAGATGGTGTTACAGGGGGCTTCAATTTTCAAAATGCCTGGTCTACGGGTTATATTGCGGGAATGAATGTAGGAAAATAAAAAGGAAGTAACATGAATTATTTGCATACGATGGTTAGAATTTCGAATATAGAAGAGTCTTTGCACTTTTATTGTGAGTGTTTGGGTATGAAAGAAGTCCGTCGATCTGACTATGAAAAGGGTCGATTTACTTTGATTTTTTTAGCTGCGTCTGATGATGTTGAACAGGCTAAAGAGCATAAAGCTCCCTTGTTGGAATTGACCTATAACTGGGATGCAGAAACCTATTCGGGAGGAAGAAACTTTGGTCATTTAGCTTTTTCTGTAGATAATATTTATACGTTTTGTGATCAGTTAATTGAAAAAGGTATAGAGATAAATCGTCCGCCAAAAGATGGACGCATGGCCTTTATCAAATCTCCAGATGGGATCTCTATTGAATTATTGCAGAAAGGGGAGGCTTTGCCAGTTCAAGAACCTTGGGTTTCTATGGAAAGTGTTGGGTCCTGGTAACTTATAAAAAGGTGTTTAGAGCTATCCCTGCAAGTAAGATAAAGGGGATGCAGATGATTGGTAATAAAATCGCTGTTTTTTTTCCAATGGTTTTCCATAACAGTCCAATTTCTGTGTAGTCTGTGGCAACGCCTGCTAAGAGAAAGACTAAGACATTTCCAAGTGCGCCTGTATGCTTATGGATTTCAAAGGCTAGAACTGAAGACCCTTCTGAGCATACTTCAATAACCGATGCTCCTAGTAAGGTATTGAATAGTCCTAGAAGGTTGTTGCCTAAATACTGTTGAAATAACTGTGTGGGAATATAATAACCTAAATAGGTAGCCATGATTAGCGCGAGAATAAACCAGGTGAGTACCATGTTGGATAGATTAACAGCTCCGTTGAAGACGCCCTTTATATCTATTTTGCATTGAGATATGCTAAATGAGTAGGCTTTAAAACGTTTTTTTATATCGTGTCGAATTGAAAAATCGTTGAAGCTTTTTAAATTGTTGCTTGGATAATGATCGAGGAGATGTTTTTTATCGAGTTCTCGAAAGATTAGTCCGGTAATGATGGCAATAAATACAGATATGACTATTAATAGTAGGCCTTGTAAGCCAAAAAACTTTAATAATAAGATGGTAATGGGAAAATTGGCCCAAGGGGATGCCGTTAATAATACGATGACAGATGGAATAGAGGCGCCTTTTTTGTATAGCTGCATGCTTATGGCTAAAATTCCATGAGAGCAAGTAGAAAGAAGGGATCCTATAAGAGCTGCCGAAAGAAGCGTCCTTTTTTTAGGGTTAGCTAGGAGCTTTTCGATATAGTTTCTTGGGATATAGTACTCAATCAATCCTCCTATTAGAAGCCCTAGAGATATAGGAAACCATGTCTCTTTGAAAAATGAAACTCCATAAATAATAAGTCCTACATCATTAGTGAGAAAAGTTGTTATAGGCATCATTAAAATACCGATAATTGAGGCT
Organism: Candidatus Marinamargulisbacteria bacterium SCGC AG-343-D04; assembly: GCA_003265885.1. Taxonomy (GTDB): domain Bacteria; phylum Margulisbacteria; class Marinamargulisbacteria; genus AG-343-D04. The sequence continues at coordinate 33,438 of QFBQ01000004.1, read as the reverse complement.
ATGATGAGTTTGTCTGTATACCATTTTGATTTGGGGTGACAACAGGAGTTTTCATTTTCCATAGTGTTAGGATAGCATTAATGATTGTTTTTCGGAAATTTTGTAAGGGTGTTATACTATATTTATGTCCATTCAAATTCCGTCCGAATGTTTTGGGGATGGAGATTCTTCTCTGTATTTTTTACATGCTAATGGCTATCCTCCATCGGTGTATACCCCTCTTTTTTCCTGTTTGCCAGAGTATACGATACAGTCTATGTTGTTGAGGCCTCATTGGCCGGCTTTAATCCCTCCTTCTTTGAGAAATTGGGATCCTTTTGTTGATGATGTTCATTCTTTTTTAAAGGAAAGACAAGAGGTGGATGTTGTAGTGGGTCATTCTATTGGGGCAACATTGTGGTTGCTTGCAGCTATGAGAGGTTTGTGTAGACCTAGAAAAATGATTCTGATTGATCCTGCTATTTTTTCGTATCCAGTTTTTTTTGGATATTCATTTTTTTGGTTATTGGGTTTGCACCGTCGAGTTCATCCTTATATTAATCGTACATTAAAGCGACGAACATGTTTTGACTCTATGGAGGATGTGTTTTGCCAATATCGAAAAAAGAGAGTTTTTAAATATTTTTCAGATGAATCGTTACGCTATTATATTGAAAGTATTTTTGTTACGTCAACTAATGGGGTGTCCTTGGCATTTGATGTGAAATGGGAAGCAAAAATTTATGAAACAGGGGTATGGCATGCTCCTTATATATGGAGAAATCTTAAAGAAATAGATTCTGATATATTATTGATTTATGGGCAGTATTCGGATGTAATTTCAGAGTCTATGGTGAATCGTTTTCGAAAATCATGTCCGCAGTTTAGGGCCATACGATGTGAGGAGGCTACGCATTTGTTGCCTTTAGAGTATCCTCGACGAATGGCAGAGTATATACGAGAGTTTATAGCTAAATAAGGGCGTTTTTTTTTGTTATTTTTTACTGAAATAATTGTCGATAATCTTGCAAATATGATCTATATCTTCAGTGTTTAAATCCCCAATTGTTGCGATACGAAAGGTGTTGTGTTCTGCTATTTTTCCTGGATAAATAGTGATATGGTGTCGGTATAAGAAACTGTGAAAGTCGTCGAATGAAAAGGAACTATTTTCTGGGATAATGAAGGATGTGATCAGTTTTCCGTGGACTTTATCATCGATTATATAATCAAAACCATGGTTTACGAGGCAGTTTGTGATGAGTGCCCACATAGCTTGATAGCGTGCATATCTATTTTTGAGTCCTTCTTGTTTTAATTCACGTAATGCCTCTCTTAGTGCATACATACATTGAACAGGAGGGGTGAATCTGCATTGGTGTTGAGTGATGGCGTACTGATATTGGTCGTATAGGTCTAAATATAGGGTTTTTTTTGGCTTGTTTTTTAGAGCTTCGAGTTCTTCTTTTTGTGCGATTACAAAACTAATTCCTGCCATCCCTTGGATGTTTTTGTTGCTGCTAGCAGCGCAGAATGCGATATTGTCTTGAATGAGATCGATAGGTGTTGCGCCAAAAGAACTCATAGCATCTACACATAGCAAAATATTGTATTTTTTTGATAGTTTTCCAATATCGTGAATATTGTTTAATAGGCCTGTAGAGGTTTCATGATGCACAATAGCAAGATGTGTGAATGAATCTGACTTAAGCAGTGTTTCTAGTGTGTTTAGGGGAAGTTCTTTAAGTGGGTTTGGGGTATAAATTTCGTGAGGAATGCCATGAATTTCTGCAATTTTTTGCATTCGTTTTCCATAAGCGCCTTGGTCGATAATGAGGCATTTTTCTGTTGAAGAAATACAAGAACTGATCATGGATTCAACGGCAGCTGTTCCTGAGCCACTGAACAAGGTTGTAGCCAAGGAAAGAGGAGATATAGATGACATATAGTTGATTTGATCACAGATTTCTGTCATAACAGCATTGAATTCTTCTTCTCTTGGACAAATATCGGGGATAATCTGTGCCTTTTTGACGGTGCTGGATGTTGTTGCTGGACCTGGATTTAGTAAATATTTTCTTTCATGGTGTTCTGTGGCGTTATGAAGGCATAATGTAGTCCATGTTTTTTCTGCTTTTTTTAGATGAATAGCATCATCAATTTCCATGATAGAAATTGCGGAGTTGTGTAAGAGAGTTACAGGTATTGAGGACTGAACGAGTGCATCTTCATAGTCTATATTGTGAGAATCTTGAGAAGAGTAGAAGGTATTCATAGCCTGAAGTAGAGGAAGAGAGCATTTTGTTATACCTGCTAAGACTTGAGCCTTCTCTAGAGAGTCTGGAGCTGTTTTACTCATAGATTTTAGTTGATCTTCAGTGTTTTCAATGAAAACTTCATCTCCAAAAGAGTAGTAAGGAGTGCTTAGGAGTCCGTTTTGAGTAGGAGATTCTAGAAGATATCGAAGTGTTCTTTTTTCGTAAATTAGGTCAGATTCTAGTAATAGGGAGTCTTCGCTGATGTGTGGGATAATCAAGGAAAGAGTATGCATGCTTCCTGAATCTTGAAAGATAGGGTTGTAAATACAAGTGATTTGAGGATATTTTTTTGCAAGGTTTTCATACCATTCATGGCCGTGTCCGGTGCCAATAAAGATGTGTTCGATACCTTGTTGAAGTAGTTGAATGATACTGAATTCAATGACACTTTCTGCATTATTAGTGTGGATTTTATCTTTTGAAATTTTGTTAAGAGGGAGAGCTCCTTTTGGCAATTCAGGATCTAGGTGTGGGCGAAGTCTTGTTCCTCGGCCTGCGGCTAAAATAATGGCAGTTTTAATCATGAGTGTCCTTTATATACTGCTTCAGTTGATTACCGACTTCGATAGGTGTAAGAGTGGGTCTTCCTAGTTTTTTAGGACTTCCTGGATTTATTTTAACATGAATAAGTGTGAGTTGAGGGGAGTTTGTCCATTCTTCTAAGCGACGTTTTAAGTCATCAAATGATGTGACAGAAAATGCTTTTGGGTAGTTCATAGAGCTCGCTAAACGAACGAAGTTTACGGCTTTAGAGGCTGTATCTTGTCCTCCTGTAGAATCGTGGACTTCATTATCTAGAAGAATGTGGCATAGGTTATTAGGGCTGTAGTAGCCGTTGGTAGCCCAACTTCCAAGTCTCATTAAGGCTGCGCCGTCTCCATCTATCACGATGGTGGGTAACCTTTTATGTGATGAAGCTAAACCTAGGCCTATAGCACTAATGCAGCCCATAGACCCTACTTGATAAAAATGGTTAGGTTCATGTCCTAGCTCGAATAACTCACGTCCTGTTTTTCCGGTAGTTGCGAGTAATACAGCATGTTTGGGTTGACTTTTTTTAATGATGTTGAGGGCGTCTGTTCGAGAGCCTAATGGAGTGGTGTTGATGTTGTTATAGTCTGTTTCTTTATGTTTGGTCGGGAGTTGAGAGCGTTCTAGTTTATGAGGTTCAAAGCTGTTTTTTTTGACTATAAAACAAAAGGGAAGGCCTTTTTCTATGTAGAAATTGGCTTGATCTAATTGTTTTAGAGCTGTATTGATATTTGGATTGAGTACAGCATAGTTAATATTCATAGTTTTAAGTAAGGACGAGGTGATTTCTCCCATTAGTTCATGCTGAGGTTCATCTTGAATTCCTTTTTCACCTCGGAGACTGCAAAACATGAGTATCGGTAGCTTGAAGGTATAAATGAGAGATGTGAGTGGTGAAACAGTGTTTCCTAGGCCGGAATTTTGCATGAGCATCACTGTTTTTTCTCCATTTAAAGCGGCTCCTGCGCAGGTAGCGACGGCATCTCCTTCGTTTGTTGCAGATATATAGTTACAATGGTTGATGGCATAATTGATAAGATCTTTTAAAAATGAGCAAGGAACACCCGAATAAAAATTGAATCCGTATGAAGATAATGCCTCTCCAATTTCGGTGGTTTTAAGCATATAAGTTAGTGGCTAGATGAAGATCTGCAATGGTATTTACGTCGGCCCAATTTCCTTGAATATATATGATAGAGATTTGATGACCTTTTTCAATTAAGTGGTTAAGTAGGTCTTGCATATGCATTGTTTTTAGTTCTTCTTCAGGTAAGGAGCTTAGGGCTTCTAATAGGATATTGCTTCCTTTTTTAGATGTTTTGATTAATCCGATAAATTCTCCATGAATTGAGTTGGCGTCGATTTTTCTATTCATTTTTGTTAGGTAGGTGTCTTGATTAAAGTTAATGGGGTCATATTCTTTTGTTGCGCTTATGTAATCTTTATTTGAGGCATCTTTTTTGCATGATGAATCTACAATAATGGAGATATCAGATTTGTTATTTAAACATTCGTGTATAAAGTAGTCTTTAAAAACAATGTCTCCATAGCTAATAAAGCATTCATTTTTTAGTTTTTCTTTAGCTAAATATAGAGAATATACTTCGTGAGTTTCATGAAACGAGTTATTGTCGATATTTGTATATTGGTTTTCAAGAAAAGCTTCTTTTTTATCGCCTCTTACAATTGTAATATCGGAGATATTAAACTTTTTAAAAGCATCAATTTGATGATCTAGTATAGTTTTGTTATTGATATCTATCAGGCATTTTGGGATGTTTTCAGTTAGGCTGTCTATCTTTGATGCTCCAGCAGCTAATATGATGCTAGATAGAGATAGCTCGTACCCGGGAAGATACTGTTTTTCAGCTTGAGCAAGTTCATCGGAACCTTGTAATCTAAAAATTTCTGAAACGGATACAATATTGCTTTCTATATTCTTTAAGTGCTGTTCTTTATGAATGGTGTTGACAGTTTCTTTAATGGCCTGAACAGAAGATCTGATAGAGTGATTTGCCCAAATTATAGTAGATATGCCAATTTTATTGAAAAGTTCGGTAGGAGTTGAGTAATATTTAGTTGGGACAATAATGATAGGGGTGTTTTTTTTCCAATGTTTCATAAAGTCGACAATATCTTCAGCAGTTGATTTTTTGCTGTGAATGAGAAGGGCGTCTGCACCTGCATTTTCATAAGCTTCCGCTCGTTTTAGAGCTTCTTCAAGTCCTAAACCAGCAATAAAGGCCTCAACTCTAGCAACAACACAAAAATCTGGATCTTTTTGAGTGTCTTTAGCTGCTTTTATTTTTCCACAAAATTCGTCAATGTCAGCTAAATCTTGAGATTCTCCGTTAATAAATGAGTTTGTTTTTGGAAAGAGTTTATCTTCGATGCAAACTCCAGCAATGTCACGTTGTTCTAGTTTTTTAATTAGACGCCTTACATTATTAAAGTTTCCATAACCTGTATCACCATCTAATAGAATGGGAATGTCAGTTGCATCGCTCATAAACTCTAGAACATCGATGACTTGAGTCCAGGAGGCTTCATTGTTGTCTCTGACTCCAAGACTTGCGGATATAGATAATCCGCTTCCCCAAATTCCTTTAAATCCGGCTTCTTGGGCAATGATTGAACTCATGCCATTATGGGCTTCCATAAGGAACTCTAGCTGTTTGCTTTGAATGAGTTGTTTAAGGTGACTTGTTTTTTTCATTGTGATTTAGGGTGTTTATATGATGAAGTGATTTTAGCATTAGGACAGGTTTTTATTAAGAGTTTTGATATCCAAGGTTTAAATGTGCCAAGAGAGTTATCTCCAGAAAACTCAAGAGGGACAGGAAAGTCTACAAAATATTTAATTATGATTTGTGATAATACTGGACGTAAGTGAGCATTTCTATTTTTTATTGGAGTTCGCCAATTTTTACCATAAGTTTTTTCTAAATATAGTTCTGTAGGGTTGGGAGTAAAAAAAACTTGGGACTTAAAGTTTATTTTTTTTGGGGATTCAAAAAAATTATCTTTAAAATATATCATGTCACAAAACCATTTATATCCAAATAGTTTAAAGAAAATATTTTGAATTTTTTTGACAGGCATAAGATCTATACAGAAGTCGGTGTTTGGCATGTTAATATGAATTTTGAATTTTTTGGTTTTAGATATATAAAATCCCTCTTTTTCTAACTCAGGTAAGCAGTTATGAAAAGATAAAAGGTCTTCAAAAAAAATGCCAATATCTGCGTCGTGATCGTAGTCAATGAGCGAATTTTGGCGAATAACTCCTAAACAAGATCCAAATAAAAGTATCGTTTTTATATTGTTCTTAGACAGTATTTGATTGAATTTTATTAGCCAGTCTTCATTTTTAAGAGTGATATTTTGTGTTGTTTCTTCTTGGATGTTAGTTCTAAATATTTTTTCCATTTCGGAAAAGGACTTGATTTCTTTTGGATTTTTTTTGATGTTTTTAGTCATAGATGCGACATGTAGTATTTTATTTTGGGTGATTGAACATGGAGGATATACGTGATTTTGGAAAGAATTTTTTTAAAATATAGGATACCCATGGTTTAAACGTTCCGAGAGAATTGTCTCCGGAGAATTGAGAGGGTATTGGAAAATCTACAAAACACTTATTGATATATTGAGATAGAGCGCCTCTTGGACCAGAAAAACGATTTTTAATGGGAGTTCTCCAGTCGAGACCGTAGACTGTTTCAAGGTAAAGTTCTTTAGGATGAGGGGTTAAGTAGTTTCTCTCTAAAAATTGTATAGATTCGGGGGTGTTGAAGAAGTCTTGTTTAAAATAGACATGGTCACACAACCACTTCATTTTAAATAGTCTTAAGAATGGATTTGTGACTTTTTTAATTGGCCAGATGTCGATATAAAAATTTATGTTGGGTAGGCTAAATGAGATCTGGAATAAACCTCTTCCAGAAATAAAGTAGCCATTGTCGAGAAGCTCGGGTATGCATGAAAACAGCTTAGATAGATCTTCAAGAAATATTCCAAAATCGGCATCGGTATCATTATCAATAATTTTTTTATCTCGTACTATTCCTAAACAAGTCCCGTATAAAAGTACAAGTGGAATATTGTGTTTTATTAATATATCGTGAAAACGTGATACCCATTCTTCTTTTGAAAAGTTAAATTGAGCAATACTTTTTATATCTTTTTCTGAGTGTGGGGTAAAGTTTTGACGAATATGTTTAAAATCGTTTATTTTTTTTGTCATAATAATGTGAGCTTTGTTTCTTGTTTGAAATTGACATACATTTTATTAATAGCATAGAAAAAAATCATCGTTTTTATTATACCATTGATAGTATTTGAATTTAATGTTGCGATATTTTTCATTTGAATTTTTTGCTTTCATGATTGACAATTAAAGTATTAATCTTTTTTTGGAGATATCTATGGTTAGGCAAAAGATATGTGTAGTGTTTTGGTGTATATGCTTAGGGATTCTTTTGTCTTGTACACAATCTACGGATAAGCAAACATTGGTGATGCGTTTAGGGGCAGAACCTAGTATGTTAAACCCTATTTTATCTACTGATGCCCCATCTTCATCTGTAAACGGCTATATTTTTAATGGCTTATTGAAAGTGAATGAAAAGATGGAGCTTGTTCCAGACTTGGCCGAAAAATATACGGTATCTGAAGATGGAAGGCGTTTAGTATTTTATTTGAAAAAGAATGTAAAATGGCATGATGGTGTTCCTTTTACAGCTTCAGATGTTGTCTTTACATTTGATAAGATTTTGGATTCTAATACGAATACTGTTAGACGAAGTGATTATATTATAAATGGAGAACCTATTGGTTTTGAAGCAGTAGGTGATTATGAGATTCGTATTACATTGCCATCTCCTTTTGCTCCATTGCTCAATAGGTTAACTATGGGGATTATTCCTAAGCATATTTTCAATTCAGAAGATATAAATATTTCTGAGTTTAACAGAAAGCCAATAGGAACTGGACCTTTCGTATTTCAAAGATGGGAAACATCTCAGTTTGTATTGTTAACTCAAAATTTAGATTTTTTTGATAAGAAGCCTACTATTGAAACTGTTTTGTTAAAAATTATTCCAGATAACAACACGGCATTGGTTTCGTTTGAAAAGGAGGAGATTTATTCAAGTGGTATTCCTGGAAAAGAGTTTCCACGAATTTCGGAAAGTTCTCTTTTTCAAACGTTTCAATATTATGATTTGGCGTATACGTACTTAGGGTTTAATTTAAAAAATCCTTTGTTTTCAATGCCTGATATTAGGCAGGCTATAGCTATGGCAATAAATAAGAAAAGTATTGTGGATGGTATATTAAGAGGGTATGGAACTCCAGCTCATTTACCTACATCTCCGGAAATGTGGACCTACCCTAAACGTTCTTTTTCCTATGATTTTGACCCAGAGGGGGCTAAGTCTCTGTTGAAAGAAGCTGGTTTTGTGATGAATTCACGGACAGGAATTTTTGAGAAAAATGGGGATCCTTTTCAGTTTAAAATTATTACTAACAAAGGAAACAAAGATCGAGAAAAAGCAGCGGAGATTATTCAGGGAAATTTAAAAGATATTGGAATAGATGTTTCCTTACAATTGATGGAGTGGAGTTCGTTTATAGCCATTGTGAATTCTGATCAAGATCCTAAAGATTATGATGCTGTAATATTGGGTTGGTCATTAGGTTTAGACCCTGATGGATATAGTATTTGGCATTCGTCGCAGTACCCTAAGGGCTTTAATTTTATAGGGTATCAAAATGAGACGGTTGATCGATTTTTGGAGTTGGGGAGAGTGACTATGGATAGGGATAAACGACAAGGCATTTATCAGACCATTTATGATGAGATAGCGAAGGATGTTCCTTATGTTTTTCTTTATTACCCGGAGTCTTTGGTAGGCATTAATCATCGGGTTAAAGGCTTGTCTGAAGCGGGGCCTACGGGTTTGTTTAATCCTATCGAAAATATTTATATTGAAGAGTAATGTTACACGTTTTATATAAACGATTTCTTGTTGTTGTTCCTATGTTGTTAGGGGTGACCTTGATTTCATTTTTTATTATGAAAGCGGCTCCTGGAGATCCTGTTTCTATGTATATGGATCCAAGTGTTTCTTTGGAGGATATGCAGCAGATCCGAGAGAATTTGGGTTTTGATCTTCCTGTGTATAAACAGTATGTTTTGTGGTTAAAAGAGTTGTGTTTAGGAAATTTAGGGTATTCTTATGTGACGGGTAAGCCTGTTTTTCAGGCTATTGTGGAGAGGCTTCCTGCAACTTTGTTATTGTCTATATCTTCTCTTGTAGTCATATTGTTAATTACCTTTCCTTTAGGGCTAATTTGTGGGTATAAAAAAGATACACTTGTGGATGACTCGATTACGGTGTTTAGTTTTTTGGGTTTATCGATCCCATCATTTTGGTTGGGATTGATGTTTATTTTGTTGTTTTCGTTAACATTAGATTTGTTTCCCACGTCGGGGTTTATGGACCCATTACTTTATGATGCGTCGATATTTCAAAAAGCAATGAATATTGGATATCATATGTTTTTGCCATTATTGACGATTGTTGTTGGAGGGATTGCGGGCTTAACTCGATATAATCGTTTTGGAGTGATCAAAATTTTGGCTCAAGACTATATTGTCGCGGCTAGGGCTAGAGGAATATCAGAGTTTCGTTTGTTATTTAAGCATGCATTAAAAAATATTATGTTGCCTATTATTACAATATTAGGTTTGGATTTGCCGTCATTGATTGGGGGATCGTATATTATTGAGTATATTTTTTCGTGGCCGGGAATGGGACAGTTGGGTGTTCAGGCAGTGTTTCAGCGAGATTATCCTATTTTAATGGCGACTATTTTGTTTTCGTCTTTTTTGATTATAATTGGGAACATGATTGCGGATATTTGTTATGCTTATGTAGATCCTCGAATTTCTCGTGGTAAGGAAAGAGTTTAAGATGACAGGGAAAGTGTGGTTTTCCTTTATTTATCTAGGAGGACTTACAGTCTTGGCCTTGCTTGTACCTTTTTTTAATTTTGATCCGACCCAAATTGATGAGTCGTTGATAGGTAGGCCTCAAGCGCCAAGTTTTGCTCATTGGTTTGGAACAGATGAGTTAGGGCGAGATATTTTATTGAGAAGTATTTATGGATCACGTATTTCATTGATGGTGGGCTTTGTTTCTGTGGGGATTTCAATTTGTATTGGGGTTATCGTGGGGGTATTATCTGGGTTTATTGGAGGGCGTGTTGATTTTCTTGTTATGAGGGTGTTGGATACCTTGATGGCGTTGCCAACATTATTTTTAATTTTGATTATACAGGTGATGTTGGAACCCAGTATTTTTAATGTTATGGTGGTGATTGGGGTGACATCGTGGATGGGGGTAGCGAGATTGGTGAGGGCGGAAGTGTTGAGTATGAAGGAAAGGGTGTTTGTGACGGCGTGTAGGGCTCGGGGGATTGTTGAACGAAAGATTTTATTTAAGCATATTGTGCCACATACCTTGAACCCCATTATTGTTGCGGCTATGTTGGGGATGGGTGGTGCTATTTTGATAGAGTCTGTATTGAGTTTTTTAGGGTTGGGGGTTCAGCCTCCTCATGCGTCCTGGGGGAATATGTTAGAAAACAGTTTGGGGTATTTAAGAGATGCGCCTTGGATGGCATTGATTCCGGGTGTTTTAATTACGTTAACAGTGTTATCGTTAAATTTTTTAGGAGACGGATTATGGTTATTATTGGATCCGAAAGCGAGGGAAAGAGATGTTATCCATACGTAATTTAGATGTTGAGTTTCATAGTGATCAGTCGCGTGTTCATGCGGTGAAAGGGATTTCCTATGAACTTAGTGAAGGGCAGACCTTGGGGATAGTTGGGGAGTCTGGTTCAGGAAAGAGCGTGTCGTCTTTGTCCATTTTGAAGTTATTGCCTTCAACTGCTCGAGTTTCAGGTGAGGTTTTTTGGAAAGGGACGGATTTAATAAAAGAGACGGAAGCTGCTATGCGGTTGGTTAGAGGTGCTCAAATTGGGTATATTTTTCAAAATCCTTTATCTGCATTGAATCCCGTGTTTACGGTTGCAAATCAAATGGTGGAGACGATTTGTTTGCATAGCGACGCTACAAAAGAAGAGGCTTTAGAAGAGGCTATTGAGTTGTTAGATAAGGTGAAGATAGAGAATCCTAGAAAACGTATTCATGATTATCCTCACCAATTTTCATTGGGGATGTGTCAGCGTATTATGATAGCGATGACTTTGTCGATGAAGCCTGACTTGTTAATAGCAGACGAACCTACGGCGTCGTTGGATGTGACGACACAAAAAGAAATTTTGGAATTAATGGATAGTTTGAAAGAAGAATATCAGATGTCGATGATATTAATTTCTCATGACTTAGGGGTGGTTGCAGAGCGTTGTGATGAGGTTGCCGTGATGTATTTGGGGGAGATTGTAGAAATGGGGACTCCCAAAGATATTTTTGGGAGTCCGAAAGAAGCATATACAAAGATTCTTATTGATGCGATTCCGAAGATTCGTTTTTAATTATTCCAGTTAATTAGGTTTCAGTTTTTGCTCAAGATGTTCTATGGCTTCACTTGGGCTAAGGTTGCTTGCTGCTGATGCTTGAAGATTGCGCAAAAATTCTTCAAACTTTAGGGTTTTAGCATGGGATTGATTTTCTTGAGCAATGCCAGCGTTCTCTAATAAATTTCTTGTGATTTCTGTAGGATCTGTACAGTTTTTATTTTGATATACCTGTAGTGTTGCTTTTCGAATTATAAAGAAATTTTAGATTGTTTATTGTATCTATTATTTCTTTTTTAAGAAGAGCGGGAACGATTTTATCTGCAGGAAACTTAATTAACCCTTTAAGTTTGTCGGTTTCTTTTGCAATGCCGTCCGTTATATATTTTTTGAATGGCTTTTTCTATAGTAATTTTAAATTAGATTTATTTTTTGAGGGGGTAGAAAACATTACATGTCCACTTTGAATATAGGTTTTTACGTTTTGAAAACCAAGAGATTCATATAAATTTTTTAGGTCATTCATGTTGATTTTTTTTTGACCACTCACATTTATTCCACGAAGGAGCGAAATATAAGTCATTAGTATTTTTTATAATACACCGATAGTTTCTTTGATTTTTTTCAAGTTCTGAGAGGCTATTTTTTGTGCTTTTTGAGCGCCATCTTCCAGAATGGAGTGAAGCTTTTCTGGGGTGTTGATTAAGTCATCAAATGTTTTTCTAGCATCTTTAAAGGTGTCGAGCATTTTTTCAAAAAGTTGTTGTTTTAGAGTTCCGTATCCTAAGCCTCCGTTGATATAGTGTTGCTGTATAGTGTGTAGTTCGTTTTCATTGAAGAAAAGTTTGCATAGGGCATACAGATTACATGATTCAGGGTTTTTAGGGGCTTCAACGGGCAACGAATCTGTTTTGATTTGCATGATGCGTTTTCTTAATTTTTTTTCATCATCAAAAATAGGGATGGTGTTGTTGTAGTTTTTGCTCATTTTTTGTCCGTCTATTCCGGGGATAATATTGTTTTGTTTTTGAATGTTGGGTTCTGGAAGCGTGAGGAGGGATGTTTTGTAGGTATGGTTAAATGTTTCGGCTATATCTCGAGCTATTTCAACGTGTTGTTTTTGATCTGCGCCAACTGGAATATTGGATGCGTTAAATAGAAGGATATCGGCAGCCATTAAAACGGGGTAGGCGAAAAGGCCGTGGTTAATATTTTTATCGGGGTCCTTGTTGTTTTTTGAGTTGTCATCTGTAAACGCTTTATAAGCATGAGCTCTATTGAGAAGACCTTTTGCTGTGAAGCATGAAAGTATCCAGTTGAGTTCAAAAATTTCTGGGATGTCAGATTGTTTGTAGATGATACATTGTGTGGGATCTAATCCTAAAGATAGCCATGCAGCAGTGATATGATGTGTTAATTTTTTTAATTCGTCTTTATCTTTAATGGTAGTTAGTGCGTGGTAATCTGCAATGAAAAATAGTTTTTGATGGGAAGAATTTTGTTCTAGTGCAGGTTTGATAGCACCAAAATAGTTGCCTATATGAGGCAGCCCCGTGGGTTTGATTCCAGTTAAGGTTATATCTATCATGTGTTTTTATATCATACTGGACTTTTTTCTTTTTCAAAAGGAGAAGGGGAGGAGACGGGGTTTAGTTGAGCTAGTATGGTGAAAATGATAGTATAATAGTTCAGCATTACATTAAGAGAGGCAAATTATGACTATAGATTTAAAGACGATAACTAATTTAGACCAAGTAAAAAGTGAAGATCCAGATGTATATAAACTGATTATTGAAGAGTTAAGACGCCAACAAAATAATATAGAGCTCATTGCATCAGAGAATTTTACTTCTTTGGCAGTTATGCAGGCTCAAGGGTCTTGTTTAACGAATAAATATGCGGAAGGGTTACCTGGAAAGCGTTTTTATGGGGGATGTGAGTATGTAGATGTTGTAGAGAACTTAGCTATAGATCGAGCAAAAGAGCTTTTTGGCGCTAAATTTGCAAATGTTCAGCCACATTCTGGGGCACAGGCAAATACAGCTGTATTTTTGGCTTTATTGAATCCTGGAGATACAATAATGGGGATGGATTTGGCTCATGGAGGTCACTTAACTCATGGATCTCCGGTTAATATGTCAGGAAAGTATTTTGATGTTATTTCTTATGGTGTAGATAAGGAAAAAGAACGTATTAATTATGAAGAGATGGAAGCTGTTGCTAAGGAGAAAAAGCCAAAATTAATTATTGCAGGGGCGTCGGCGTATTCTCGTATTATTGATTTTGAACGAGTAGGCCAAATTGCGAAAGAGGTTGGGGCCTACTTTTTGGTAGATATGGCACATATTGCAGGGTTAGTTGCGGCTAATCTACATCCTAGTCCAGTTCCATATGCAGATGTTGTAACGACAACAACTCATAAAACATTAAGAGGCCCTAGAGGGGGGCTTATTTTGTGTAATGATGAGGAGTTATCTAAAAAAATTAATAGAGCTGTTTTTCCTGGTATTCAGGGAGGTCCTTTAATGCATGTCATATCTGCTAAGGCTGTTGCGTTTAAGCAGGCAATGACAGATGAGTTTATTACATATCAAGAGCAGGTTGTTGCGAATGCCAAGGTGGTTAGTCAAACGTTGACGGATAACGGATTTAGGATAGTTTCTGGGGGTACAAATAATCATTTGTTATCGGTTGATTTAACGTCAAAAGGTATTACAGGAAAACAAGCAGATAAGGCTTTAGATGCTGTTAATATTACAGTGAATAAAAATGCTATTCCATTTGATACAGAGAGCCCATTTGTGACATCAGGTATTCGTATTGGAACTCCTTCAGTGACGACGCGAGGGATGAAAGAAAGAGAGATGGATATGATTGCTCAGATGATTTCAGATATCCTTTCTAATTTGGAAGACGAAGCTGTGATGAATGATGTTAAGAAGAGAGTTCAATCTTTAACAAACCAATTTCCGTTGTATCCGGAGTTAGATCATTTAGTCTAATGTCTGTAGTAGGTTTTTTAGGCCCAGCAGGAACGTTTACAGATATTGCTTTAGATACGTATCTGGATAATATAGGGATGTCAGTGTCTAAAAAGCCTTTTTCAACTTTTTCTGATTGTTTTTTAGCATTGTTTTCTGGAGATATTCAATATTTATTTATCCCTATTGAAAACTCTTTAGGGGGAGAAGTTGTGTCTGTTTTAGAGGAACTAGTTCATATTCAGGAGCATGTTTCTATTACGGCGGAGATACAAATGAAGATTGTTCAGTCGCTGATGGTTGTTAAAGGTGTAGATGTCGGGGATATTTCTGATATTTATTCTCATGAACAGTCGTTAATGCAGTGTCGGTCTTTTTTGAAAAGTCAGTATCCACAAGCGTCTTTTCATTCTTGTTCGTCTAATGCGGTTGCTGCTCAATCGTTGCTAGATTTAAAGGAGAAATCTTCTAGCGCATGTATAGGGCCTAAAAAGTTAACGAAACTTTATGATTTAGAGGTTTTAAAAGAGAAGGTGAATGATTATGAAGATAATGAGACTCGTTTCGTGATGTTATCGAATGAGAAAACAGAGCCAACGGGTCAGGATAAAACGTCATTTATTTTTTCAACGTTTAAAGACCAGCCGGGTAGTTTATGTAATATTTTGCAGGAGATGTCATCTCGAGGTATTAATTTGACGAGGATTACGTCTCGTCCGTCAAAAAAAATGATGGGAGATTATCTTTTTTATATAGATTGTATGGGCCATTATGAAGAGACTGTGTTGAAGGAATGTTTAGAAAAGATTGCTTCAAATAGTTCGTTTTATAAATTTTTAGGTTCATATAAAGAGGGGGCTATTTATGCTTGATATAAAGAAAATACGTGAAAATCCTGAAGAGGTTTTTAATAAATTAAAGTTGAGAGGGGTGGATCAGACTTTATTTAATGACTATGTTGATTTGGATAGAAAATGGCGTGATGCGTTGATAGAAGTAGAGCAATTAAAAGAGAAAAGAAATGCATTAACACCCAAAGGAAAGCCTAGCCAGGAGCAGTTGAGTCAGCTTAAAGAATTAGCAGAATCTGTTAAGAAAAAGCAGGATAGTTTACTTCCTTTGGAAGAATCATTGAAAGCCTTAGCTCTTCAGTTTCCAAATATGTCTTGTGACGTAGTTCCAGAGGGAGATACAGAAGATCATAATGTTGAAATTAGAAAAGAGGGTGTTCTTCCATCTTTCGACTTTTCTCCATTGTCTCATGATGAGTTGGGAGTTCAGTGTGGAATGTTGGATTTTGATACGGCGGCTACTGTTACAGGGTCTAGGTTTGTTAATTTGCGAGGTAAAGGCGCTGCGTTAGAACGTGCTTTAATTGGGTTTATGCTAGATGAACATACGTTGAATCATGGGTATGAAGAAGTGTTACCTTCTTCCATTGTTAATTCAAGAGCTTTACAGGGAACGGGACAGCTTCCAAAGTTTTCGGATGATTTGTTTAAGTTAGAGGATACGGATTACTATTTATCTCCAACAGCAGAGGTTCAGTTGACTAACCTTTTTCAGGGGAAAGTGTTAGCTGAAGAAGATTTGCCAATCAGTGTTACTGGGTATACATCGTGTTTTCGTAAAGAAGCGGGCTCTTATGGTAAGGATATGAAAGGGCTTATTCGTTTACATCAATTTAATAAGGTGGAATTAGTTAAAATTGTTCATCCAGAGCGCTCTATGGAAGAGTGGCAGATGTTATTGGGGCATGCGGAGTCTATTTTAAAGAAATTAAAGCTTCCTTATAGAGTGGTGGAGTTATGTGTTGGAGATTTGGGTTTTGGTTCGGCTCGAACGGTAGATCTTGAGGTATGGTTTCCGTCTCAGAATAGGTATAGGGAGATTTCATCGTGTTCTAACTTTCTTGATTTTCAATCTAGAAGAGCTATGATAAGATATAAAGGTAAAGATACTGGTAAAGCTAGTTTTGTACATACTTTAAATGGATCGGGTCTTGCTGTAGGCAGGACTTTAGCGGCGATAATGGAACATTATCAAGATGTAGATGGGTCTATTGAAGTTCCTGATGTTTTGAAAGAGTATGTAAGGTTTGAAAGAATATGCAAGATAACGAAAAATTTATAAAACTTTTTAAAGCTCTAGCTAATGAAGAGCGCCTAGAGATTATTTCTTTATTACAGAAGAATAAGGAAATGTTTGCTCAGGATATTGAGAAACGATTTTACCTTGAGCAGTCCACGACGTCTCATCATTTGAATATGTTAAAAAAAGCAGGAATTGCTAAATCTAGAAAAGAGGGTAGAAAAGTATTTTATTCAATTGATTTTGATTCGTTTAATCTTATTTGGGATGCTTTTGGACAAATGGTACCAAAATCAGGTGCATGATAGTTTTTATTTTTTACGTTTATCTGTTTATAGATGGCAAAACTAGATAGTAAAGGTAAGCAAGATAATCAATCAAAGGGTTCTAATAAAAGAACATCCTTGTTTTCTCCTTCTCAAATTGAAAAAAATATTCAATTAGAAACTGTTTTAAAAAAGGTCTTTCCTCAACTTGGCGGGCATGTTGGGGAGGAGTTGGTGACTCATATTATGTTGGTTTTAAAATTAGAAGGCATAATTGGGCCCAAAATGGGGAAAGATGATATTAAGATGGTGCAAGAATTAAAAGAAAAATTATTAAAGGATGCTAATTTAAAAAAAGAGGTTTTGGCTACGATTAAAAAAATCAAAAAGGGGTAATAAGTTATGTCAGATTTGAATTTAGATTTTTTTAAAAAAAGACCATCTGAGGAACTTTTAGATAAGGCCAAAGAAGTAGTAGGAGATATTAACCCAGATTTATTAAAAGAGCTTGATGATGTTTTTGAGGATGAGGATACGGAACTTTAATTAGGGGGGATTATGGTTGATTTAAGTACACAGTTTAATTTAAATCAAAATAAAGATGTCAAAAAGCAGATCTTTCAAAAAGCAGATTCTGATGTTTCCTTTAAGGCGGAGCTTGTTTCAAAGCTAGGTCATCATTCGGGAAGTACGGTTCATGCAGCAGATGAGTCTCATAAACAGTCGTTAATGAAGGCCAAGCGAAAAAAAGTATCTTCAAAGGAACAGGATGATGATGAAGAGGAGTCGGTTATTCAAACAATAAAAGAGCTGAAAAAGAAGCTGAGAAAGATTAGAGAGCTAGAGAGACGATCTTTGGGGCTTTAAGTATGTGAAGATTTTTGTTTTAAGCTAGGATTTTTGTCAGATGTTTTACCAATGCATTGTTTAAAGAATGTCCTGACTTTATTCCTGTGATATGTCCATGAATAGGTCTATTTAAAATCCAGCAGTCACCGATAAGGTCTAATAGTTTGTGCCTGGCACATTCGTCTGGAAATCTAGGCGGGTTTATATAGTCAGTATCACCTATGACTAATGCGTTATCAAGAGAACCGCCTTTTGCGAGGCCATTTTTAATTAAGTGTTGAATTTCTTCTTCAAATCCAAAGGTTCGAGCTTCAGAAATAGATGAGATATAAGACGATTGTGTAAACTCTAGTGAAATACATTGAGTATTAATGACGGGATGAGGGTAATGCAAAAAATAGCTAAATATAGGTGCTGACGAGGGCGTGACTATAATAGCTTGGTCATGTTCGTAGAGGTGTATGGGTTCCTTAATGATAATAGGGGCTACTGTTGAAGGTAATGCTGTTATTCCAAGTGACGTAAAGAGGTCTATGAATGGCTTTGCGCTTCCATCTAAAATGGGGATTTCTTCTTGGTCTATGGTAATGGATAGATGGGTTAATCCTAGGCCTGCGCAAGCGGATAGGAGGTGTTCGGGGGTTGAAATGGTCATGGATGAGTTTTTGAGACAGGTTGCTCTATTATGTTCGGAGTGTGATGTTTTAGGGCTGACAGTGAGTTTTTTTTGGGGATTTTGTTTTTGTTTAAATGTTATCCCTTCTTCCTTTGAGGGAGAAAACTCTAGACATACCTTGTTTCCGGAGTGTATGCCTATTCCAGATAGAGAACCTGGATGTGTTAAGGTTTTATGTTGTGTCATGATAGATGTGAGGTAATTGTATGTAAAATCTTTGAAATAGAAAAGAAATCAGGATAATTTATGGTGATATCTGCGTAGTTTTCATAATATTTTCTTCGTTCGTTATAGAGACTTTCAAGAGAGTCGTGATTTCCCATAATGAGACCTCGTTTATTAAAATCTTTGATTCTATTTTTAATATTTTTAAGGGAGTCTTTGAGATAGACTATGGTGGACTCTTTTTTTAAGTAATTCATGGCATTTTCGGAATAAATAACGCTGCCGCCAGTGGAGATGATGGTATGTTCATCGATGGGTAAGTTTAAAATGGTATTTTCTTCTAGTGCTTTAAAATTTTTTTCACCATATTTTTTAATATAGGGTTTAATTTTAGAATGGAGTTGTTTTTCTATCAAAAGATCTGTATCTATAAAGGTATAGGATTCTTGTTTCGCAAGTTCTTTTCCGAATGTTGTTTTTCCTACACCAGACATTCCAATGAGTGTTATTCGTTTGTATTTTAGGCTCATTTTAATACTATAAAGTGTTTTTCTGATGAGGTCTATAATTAGTCATGGTTTTGGAAATAGTGTATACTGAGATAATTAATTATTAGGAGCATTGTTCATGGATATTATTACAACAGATATGGCTGCAGAGCCATTGGGTCATTATTCTCAGGCTATTGTACATAATGGGTTAGTGTATGTTTCGGGGCAGTTGCCTATAGATGTGGCAGATCCTTCGCGTTTTCTAGAGACTGTGGAAGAGCAAGCGTTACAAACCTTAAAAAATGTTCAGAGTGTATTAGAAGCATCTAATAGTGATAAATCCTTGGTGCTAAAGTCTACAGTATATATTTCTGATATTTCTATTTGGGCTCAAGTGAATAGTGTTTATGCTGAATTTTTTGGAGATCATAGGCCAGCGAGATCTGCTGTTCCAACTAAAAATCTACCGAAGGGATTTTTGGTTGAAATAGATGTTATTGCGGCTCAAAGGTAGATATGAAAAAAGGGGTGTTTTTTCTTGTTTTTCTTTTTTGTGTCACTATAAATATATGTGGGGTAGATGATGTTTCTAGGGTGGAGCCTGAGGATGATTTTGAAGGCCTTTATATAGATAAAACAATAGACTATATGTCTTCTTCTGTTGATTTTACGTTTGAACTGGGTTTAGATTATGTGCTGTGGGATAAGTTTTATTTGGGGCTATATTCTGATTATCTAGATATTAAATTTTTATTGGATAATATATCTATACATTCGTATAAGTTAAAAACAAAGTTATATATTAAGTCTGATTATTTTTTTACTTTTGGATTTGGACGCTTTCTGGAATTGGGGCAGCATCGAAGTCGATTTTTGTTAGGAGTAGATCACAGGTTTTCGCCTTCTGTTTTGGTGGGGGTGGATCTTGGATTAGGTGAGGAAGGGATAGACCCTCTCTTTCAGTTTTATATTACGGGACGAACATCATTTTCAACGGTTTACTCTAAGATGAAAATGCCTTTAAAGGGATTTAATCCTTCAAGAAAGACTGTTGAGTTTTCTCCTTCTATAGATGAATCTACAGGTGAAACTATAGATTTTAATCAGCAGTTTAATTCGGATGATGATTTTCCTATCCGGTCACCGGGATAGTTTTTTCAAATGCAATGTTTGTCCTATAGTTAATCCTAGTTCTTGGGATAGACCAGCGTTTATCTCTATGACATATAGAGAAGGTTTTACATGGTAGAGTGTCGTTGAGTCGAAAGGAATTGCATTCTTGACTATTTTTTGAATTTTTAGATTTTTATTTAACCAGATGATATCTAAAGGAATAAGAGTGTTTTTCATCCAAATGCCTATGATTTTTTCAGTATCAAATGAAAATAACATGCCTTCGTTTTTTTTTAGAAATGGTCTATGCATCAGGCCTTGTTTTCTCTTTTCATGGGTGTTGGCATTTTCAAGATCTATGCAGTTGTTTTTAATACACATAGTAACGGATGCAATCAGTGTAGAGTTTAGAAAGAGAAAAAGTGTGAGGTATAGGACGAAGAATGGTCTCACATTCTACTTTTTGGTGCTTACTGTTTTTTTAGTTGTACTTGCTTTTTTTGCTGTGCTTGTTTTTTTAGCTGTGCTTGTTTTTTTAGCTGTGCTTTCTTTTTTAGCTGTGCTTTCTTTTTTATTAATGGTATTTTTTTTTGCAAGAGATGATTTTAGTCTTGCTGCAGAATTCTTATGAATGATACCTTTTGAAACAGTTTTATCTATTTGTTTAAGTGCGATTCTTACTAGGTTTTCTCTTCCCTCTTGCTTTGATTCGATGGAATCAATTGCTTTTTTGATAGATGATTTCATTAAGGATTTAAAGTGAACATTACGAATGCGATTTCTTTTGTTTTTTAAAATATCTTTTTTTGATGCTTTTTTATTTGCCATTTTCTTTCCTGTTTTTGCATTTCTAGTTTGATTTAATTGACTAATGCACTTTTATTTTTTAAACTTACAAGAAGTAATTTTACAGAAAGAGTTTTCATAATGTCAATATTAGACTGGTTTGATAAAAAAAATAAAAATAAAGTAGTTAGTACGGATAAACTAAATATTCCTGGGAATCTTTGGATAAAGTGTCCTAGCTGTGGGAATATTGTTTTTAAAAAAGATCTAGATCATAATCTTATGGTATGCCCGTATTGTAATCATCATTTTAGAATTTTGCCTGAACAGAGAATTAAATACTTTTTTGATCCTAATTCTTTTGAAGAGAGAGACGCAGATTTGCAAGCACAGGACTTTTTAAAGTTTGTGGATACAGAACCCTATGAAAAAAGGATAAAGAAAGCGCTGAAAAAGACGTCTAGAAATGAAGCAGTTGTTACAGGTACTGCATCTTTAAAGGGGCGTAAAGTAAGTCTTGCTATTATGGATTTTTCTTTTATGGGCGGGTCGATGGGATCGGTTGTAGGGGAGAAAATAACCCGTTTGATTGAGTATGCCTTAGAGCATAAGGAACCTGTGATTATGTTTACTATGTCAGGCGGTGCACGAATGCAGGAGGGGATTGTTAGTTTGATGCAGATGGCCAAAACATCTGCGGCTCTTTCAAGACTGTCTGATGCTAAAATTCCTTTTATATCTGTTTTATGTGACCCTACTACTGGAGGGACGTCTGCGAGTTTTGCGATGCTAGGAGATATTCATATTGCGGAACCGAATGCGTTAATTTCTTTTGCTGGACCGAGAGTAATCGAGCAAACGATTAAGCAGAAATTACCAAAAGGCTTTCAAAGATCTGATTTTTTATTAGAGCATGGGATGGTGGATATGGTGTTAGAGCGTAAGAAGCTTAAAGATATGCTGCATAACCTTTTGATGATGCTGTATCCGGAGGTTTCGTCATCATGAGTGTTAAACTATTAGAGTTTGAAAAACCCTTAAAAGATCTTTATGACAAAATTGATCAGTTAAAGGAGCTTTCTAAAGATGGAAAGATGGATCTAGATAGCGAAATTAAATCGATTGAGAATCGTGCTGTTAAATTAAAAAAAGATATTTATAGTAATTTATCCCCGCATCAGGTTGTTCAAATTGCGAGGCATATCAATAGACCTGATTCAACTAGCTTAATTAGGCTTATATGCGACAAATTTATTCCGTTGCATGGAGATAGGCTTTTTCGAGATGATCCTTCTATTGTTGGAGGTCTAGGGGTTATAGGGATGCAGAGGGTCATGTTTATAGGGCATCAAAAAGGGCATGATACTAAAGAAAATATATTTAGAAACTTTGGGATGCCTCACCCTGAAGGATATAGAAAAGCATTGAGATTAATGAAAATGGCTGAAAAATTTTCAATTCCTATCGTGACTTTCATAGATACACCAGGGGCGTTTCCTGGGATTGAGGCTGAAGAACGGGGGCAGGCTGAAGCTATAGCACGAAATTTACGGGAAATGGTTAAAATTACGGTACCTATACTTACCTTTGTGATTGGAGAGGGTGGATCTGGTGGAGCTTTAGCGATAGGTGTATCGAATAAGGTGTTTATGATGGAATACTCTGTATATTCTGTAATATCTCCTGAAGGATGTGCTTCTATTTTATTTAGAGATGCGAAGCAATCTGAAAAAGCTACTAAAAACTTAAAAATTACTGCGAAGGATGTTGTTGACTTGGGAGTTGCAGATGAAGTGATAAAAGAGCCTTTAGGTGGTGCCCATTATAATTGGGAAGAGACCTCGGTGAGTATCAAAAAAACTATCTTGGCTAATATGAAGCAATTTTTAAAACTCAGTACAGATGAGATTGTAGAGCAGAGACATCATAAATTTAGACAAATGGGGTCTTTTGTTTCCGAAAAGAAGTAATATTTTTTTCTAAATATTTATTTTATTAAATCGTTCAAATTTAACAACTGTAGAGCTTGCAATGCATAGTGATGAGTATGTTCCACTCACAACTCCTATAAATAAGATGATACAAAACTCTTTGATTGTAGATCCTCCAAATAGGATTAAAGAGGAAATGACGATTAAGGTCGTGATGGATGTGTTAATTGTTCGAGTGAGAGTTTGATTTAAAGCTGTATTTGTTATTTCTTTTAATGATTGAGTTGCTTTTGATTTCTCGATATTTTCTCTAATTCTGTCAAATATGACGATAGTATCGTTTATAGAGTAGCCTAAAATAGTTAATAAGGCTGCGATGAATGCGGTGTTAATTTCTAGCATTAAAATGGATGCGACGCTTAAAATGATGAGTCCGTCATGAATCAATGCGATGAGTGCGGATAATGCAAAGTTAAATTGAAAGCGAAAGGTTACATATATTAAAAGAGAAAGAGTGATAAAAATGATGATGTAAATAGATTGTCTTTTTAATGAGTTTCCGATATTTCCCCCAATTTGTTGAATCTCTAAGATTTCGAAGTTCCCAATAGTTTCTTTTAAATGAGACATGATTTGTTCCGTTTTATTTTCTTTTAGTTCCAATGTTTTGATAAAGACTTCGTATTCTCCTGATAATTGTATTTGGCTATTTTCTAGATTAAATGATTTTAGTGATTCTCTAATCATTTTTAAGGTGTTTTCGTTAGACGATTCTTGAAGTTGTAAATGGAAGGTGTTTCCACCCATAAAGTCTATTCCGAAGTTTAAGTAGGGCTTTGATTCAAATGCGCGTAAGCCCATTAAGGAAAACCCTATGGCTATTAGAGTAATACTTATGAATGCCCAAAAATTAAATTTTTCTGTAAATTTAAATGTATATTTCATTTATATATCCTTTTTTTTAAACAGCTTTATTTGAGGAAAGCTTATTAATATAGATTGTGTTATGGTAATGGCTGAAAACATACTGACTAAAATACCTATTGAAAGTGTAATAGCGAATCCTTTAATACTGCCTGTTCCTAACCAAAAGAGGACTATAGCGGCAATGAGTGTTGTAATATTGGCATCTAATATGGTGTAGTAGGCTTTGTTAAAGCCATTAATGATGGCTTTTTTGAGCCCTTTTTCGGTGTTTATTTCTTCTTGTATGCGTTCAAAAATAATGACATTGGCATCTACAGCCATTCCCATTGTCAGGATAAAGCCGGCAATACCTGGAAGTGTTAAGGTTGCGTTTAAAAATTTAAAGAGTGAAAAAGAGATGATAATATAGGTAATAAGACTAATACAGGAAATGATTCCAGGTGTTTTATATATGAAGATCATAAAGAAGGCGACGATTATAAAGCCTATTAAGAAGGCTGTTTTACTTTTGTCTATGGAGTCTTTACCTAGAGTAGGCCCAATTTGCTTTTCGAGCACAATAGTGACGGGCAATGGCAATGCACCTGCTTTAAGTTTAATCACTAAATCTTTAACTTCAGTGTAAGAGAAATTTCCAGAAATCTGTGCTTTTCCTCCTGAGATAGCTTCGTTTATATTAGGGGCAGAAATAATGGTTTTGTCTAAGGCAATGGCCAGAGGTTTGTTTCGATTGTTGAGTGTCGTATTATAAAACTTTTTGGCACCTTCAGGATTAAACTCTAAGCTTACAACTGGGTTTCCAAATTCATCAGTTCCAGGATTTGCATTTAGTAAATCTGCTCCTGTTAAAGCAACGCTGTGTAGTATGATAGGCTTTTTATTGATTATATTTCCGTTTTTATCTTTTTCTATTAAATGGCTTAATTTTCCTTTGTTTCCCATTAATATTTTTTGTTTATCCGGGGGAAGATTTTCGATGCCATTTGGAGCCCATTCAGAAATATAGAATTCTAGAAGAGCCGTATCTCCTATGAGTTCTTTTGCTTGCTTTGGATTGTTTACACCGGGCAGTTCTACTAAAATTTGATTTTCTCCTAACTTTCTTATGCTGGGCTCTGTTAAACCGAGTGAATCTATTCTGTTTCGGATTACTTCAATGCTGCCTAATAAGGCTTCGTGAGTCAGGGGTTGTTTCTTGGTAGGTTCAGCTTCAAGGATTAAGAGCATTCCGCCTTGCAAGTCTAACCCTAGTTTTATGGGTTTTGTATAAATGACATAACAGCTTAAGGCGATAAGAAGTGTTAGAAGTATAAATTTTAATTTGGACATATATCTATTATAACGAAGACTTTATGTGAACAACATACTTTTTTTATTTATCTCTCATATGAGGGAAAAAAATGACTTCTCGTATGGAACTAGAGTTTGTTAATAACATAATAACTCTGTCGATTCCTATTCCTAATCCACCTGTTGGAGGCATGCCGTGTTTTAAGGATTTTATAAAATCTTCGTCCATTAATTGAGCGTCTTCCAAACCTTTTTCTTTTGCTTTTAGTTGATCTATGAAGCGTTCGTATTGGTCAATAGGGTCATTAAGTTCTGAAAATGCATTTGCTATTTCCATGCCGCTGATAATTAATTCAAAACGTTCAACATTGTTTTTATTTTTCCGATGTTTTTTGGCAAGAGGAGATGTTTCCCAAGGGTGGTCTATTATGAATGTAGGTTGTATGAGAGTGGGTTCAATGAGTTCGTCGTATAGTTCCATAATCATGTGGCCTTTTGAGGCGTTTTCGGGGACCTTTAGTTTTAGTTCTTTTATTTTTTGTTGGAGAGCTTTTTCGTCATTACAATCTATGTTACAGGTTTCTTCAATGGAATCTGTTAATTTGATTCGTTTAAAAGGTTTTGAAAAGTCTATTTCGTGATCTTTATAGGTTATTTTTGTTTTTCCGTGAATGGCTGTCACTAAGTTTCTGATTAAGTTTTCAGTTAAGGTCATCATGTCTTCGTAATCTGCGTAGGCTTGGTATAGTTCTAGAAGTGTATATTCAGGATTGTGTTTATATGAAATCCCTTCATTTCTAAATACTCTTCCGATTTCAAAAATCTTTTCAAACCCTCCCACTATGAGGCGTTTTAAGTATAATTCGAGTGATATTCTTAAATATAGATTTTGTTCTAACTCATTATGGAAGGTGTCGAATGGTTTTGCCATTGCTCCACCATAAATATTTTGTAAAACGGGGGTTTCTACTTCTATGAAGTCTAACTTTTCTAATTCATGTCGAATCATTGAAATGGCTTTTGAGCGGGTTTTAAAGATGCTTTTTACATCTGGATTTGCAATAAGATCTAAATATCTGTGTCTATATCGAAGTTCAATGTTTTGTAGTCCATGGTGTTTTTCTGGAAGAGGTAATAGAGATTTGGTGAGTAGAGTAAAGGTGTTTGTATTTACTGTTAATTCGCCTCTTCTGGTTTTAAAGGGTGTTCCTTCTATGCCAATAATATCGCCTGTATCTAGGGAGAGTAGTTCGTTAAATTTTTCTTCTCCAACTTCTTTTACGTTGGCATAGAATTGAACAGTGCCATTATCGTCTTGGATGTTGCCGAAGAAGGCTTTTCCATGGTCTCTCTTTGCAGTTATTCGTCCAGCTAGTATGATTTTATCTGTATGTTTTTCTCCTTCTGTTAAAGAGTTGTAATGTTTATGTAAGGCATCTGTTTTATGTGTAGGATTATAACTGTATTCAAAGACATTTTCATGTTTCTTTTTTAGTTCTTCTAATTTTTTCAAACGAATGTCTTCTTCTGAAATATGGTCTGTTTCTTGAGTTGTTGTTTCCATATGTACCTCTTTTTTTGAGGATTGTTTTCAATCACTATTGTTGAAAAACAATACCTATTTATGATTAAGTATTGTTTAAAATTTCAGGTTCGTCAATCGAGTTTGTTTTATTATCTTCTTATTGAAGCATGAGATCAAATATAGGGAGGTATATAGCCATTGCTATAAATAATACAATCATGCCCAAAAAAAATGTAATGATAGGGTCTAATTTTGAAGTAAGCTTTTTCATTGAGTATGTGAGTTCTTTATCTATAAAACTACTAATTCTATTTAATGAAACACCAAGATTTCCGGCTTTTTCTCCCATAGAAATAGTATATGAAACCATAGGGGATACTATCTTAGGATTATTTATTAATGCGCCTGATATCGGGAGTCCTCTTGCAACATCTTTTCTCATTTCAGTAATAATTTCTTTTAGTCGCATATTTGAAGTTGCTTCTTCGATAACGGCTAGTGCTTGTGTTATGGGGACGTTGTTATTAATGAGTATATCAAAGGCACCTAGGAATCGAAGTAAAAGTATTTGTTTAGTTATATCCCCAGAAATAGGTAGATATAGAGATAGTGTATCTAGAGCTCGTTTTCCTTTTGGATTTTTGTGAATTAAATAAAAGGTTAATAGAACAGATAAAATAATTAATAGTATTAGATTATAATTATTTATGACAAGATCTGACATGTAAAATAGTAGTTTAGTAGGGCCAGGCAAGTCTTTTCCGGATGACTTGAATACATCTTTAAATGTGGGGGCAACGAAAATAAGTATGACAACAAGTAACCCAAGTCCGATGACAGATACTATAGCAGGATAGGTTAAAACGCTTTTAATTTGTTTTTTTAGATTGTTTGTTTTGTCTAAATAATTTGCAATATATTCTAATACTTCAGCTAGATTTCCAGAGGCTTCACCTGCTTTGAGTAGCATGGGGTAAAACTTTGGAAAAATGTCAGTATGTTTACTGAAGGAGTCCGATATGGCAGCCCCCCCTTCAATATCGATGATAATTTCAGATAACTTTTCTGTTAAGAGTGCGTTTTTTAATTGTTTGGATAAAAGATCTAATGATTCTTTTATGTTTAGTCCGGATTGAATACAACCTGCGAATAATTGAGAAAATGCGACAATATCGTCATTTTCAACAGTCGTAGGCTTAGTGAGTTGTTCAATTAACTTTAGCCGTTCTTGTTTTATAGAAATGGGGGTTATATTTTTTTTCTTTAGAAAATTATTAGCACTTTCTAAATTGCTGGCTTTAAGCTTTTTTTTGACAATTTTATTGTCAGCGGTTTTATATACATAGATAAATGTTTTCAACTATGTAACTCCTTTATTGAAGAGAATACTTTTTTTATAGTTCCAAACAAGAGTGAAATCTAAACATCGATAACTCTAATGAGTTCTTCTACTGTGGTTAACCCTTCCATTAGTTTTTCAATGCCATCATCAACCATTAAGGTCATTCCATTTTTTATAGCAGCGTTGACTATTTTCTCTGAACTTGCTTTTTCAATAATTAAGGATCGTGTATCTTCATCGAGAGTTAATATTTCAAATATGCCAATTCGGCCTTTATATCCTAGGTCATTGCAGTATTTGCATCCGGCTCCTTTGAAAATTTTAGGAGCATTGTATTCTTCTGTTAATTTCTTAAGGAGTGTCTTGGCTTTTATCCCTTGATACTCTTCGTATTTGACTTCTTTTTTACAGTTTGGACAAATATTTCTGACTAGACGCTGTCCTACAACTCCAAGAAAAGAACTGTTAATTAAAAAGGGTTGTACCCCCATATTGATTAATCGGGTGACACTACCGGCGGCACTTCTGGTATGAAGTGTTGAAAATACAAGATGACCTGTTAATGCGGCTTGGATTGCAATACTAGCTGTTTCAATGTCTCGAATTTCTCCAATCATAATTACATCAGGGTCTTGTCTTACAATTGCAGATAATCCAGTGACAAAGTCAACGCCTATTTTTGGATTAACTGGAATTTGATTAATTCCATCTAGGTTAAATTCAACAGGATCTTCAATGGTAATAATATTTTTTTCTGGGGTGTTTATTTTTGACAGAGCTGCATATAGTGTCGATGTTTTCCCAGAGCCGGTGGGGCCACATACGACAACGATTCCGGATGTAGAATATATCAGTGAGTCGAGTTTGTTGAATTCACTTTCTCTAAATCCTAGTTTATCCATTTGAACAAAGGCATCTGATTTATCTAGAATCCGAAGAACCATTTTTTCTCCAGTGATGGTTCTGACTGTTGATACTCTAAAATCTACATCTCTATCTTTTAAGGAAAATGTTAAACGTCCATCTTGAGGTTTTCTTGTTTCGGTAATGTCTAATTCTGATAAGATTTTTAGTCGGGAGATCACAGGGGATGCTAACTTTTTTGGGGGCTCCATGATGTCTTTTAGGAGTCCATCTACACGGAATCTTATTTTTACGGTGTTTTCTTCAGGTTCTATGTGGATATCAGAGGCTTTTTCATTGATGGCTTGGGTTATGATGGTGTCTACAAGTTTTGCAATGGGAGCTTCATGAGCTAGGTCAGTTGTTTCTTCTTCTCCGCCTTCATCTCCAACTAACTGTAATCCCATTTCAAATAAGCTAGACATGGTGGAACTATCTCCTTCAATTTTTTGTTCTTGGTAGGAATAGCCATAATTTATTAGTATATTTATGGAAGATTTTGGAGATAAGACGGGAGAGACGACTTGTTTAGTAATGATTTCTAACTCTTCGATAACATTTAGACTGCATGGATTGTCAAAGGCTACAAAAAGAGTTTCTCCGAGTTTAAAAAGAGGGACGATGATATTTTCTCTAGCATAATTTTCAGGGATTAATGAAATAACTTTTGGATCAAATGTTGCTTCATTTACTTCATCGAATGGAATTTTTAAATTACTTGCAATGGCTTTTAAAATATCCTCATCATGATATTGGTCATTCTCTAGGAGCTGCTGGAAAATTTCTTTGTTCTTTTTTGTATTGGAAATTAATTTAAAATCTTCCTTTTTAATGAACGAGTTTTCTATGAGTAATTGTTTTAATGAAAGAATCATGACTATTTAAAGTGTTGGATTGCTTGCTCTTCATTTTCCAGAATTGTAATTTTGGTTGACATTTTTGTGATATCTAGCACTCTTTTGACATCATTTTTTGGATTAATAAGAATTAGTTTTCCACTTCTTTGTTCTGCTTTTTTGTGACTTTCAAATAAGGCCCATAGTCCTGATGAATCGATATAACTTATATTTCCCATATCTATTATTATGGAATAAGAGTTCTCGTCTAACAGAGTGTTTATATAGTCAACGAACTCTAACTGATTTTCTATATCAAGCTCAATAGTTCCTGTAAGCTCTTTTGATTCTGGGGAGATTTCTTTCCCAAAATTAATACGAACAACTTCTGTGTTTTTTATTTTTTTCTTTTCAATTTCCATATCGTTTCCTCCAAAATTTATGTTTTATATTTTGTTAAAATAAGTAAGGTTTCTTCTTTTGTTGTTTTATGTTCTATTTCATCCATTAAGGTGTTGATGAGATACAAACCTAGGCCAGACCCTTCTATTTCATTAATATTTGTGTTTTTTTTACTTATATAGTGTTTGTTCATTTTTAATCCTTGGTCTTTGATGGTTATTTTTATTTTGTCATTATATTCTGTGAAAATAAATGTTATTTTTTTTGTTTCATTTCCTAGATATGCATGTTCAATGATATTTACTTGAGCTTCGCTAATAGCTAGCTGTATGTCTAAAATCGCTTTGTGGTCTAAATTTGTTTTTTTACATAAATCTGTTATTTTTTTTCTGGTTTCCTTGATGTTTTTGAAGGTGCTTTTTGTGCTGAATTCGTCTCTAAAGATTATTTCGTGGTTTTTTTCAAATTTTTTGTTAAATTTGCATATGATGGCAGTGATATCATCTATATGTGAGCTGTTTGAAGTGAATGATGTTATGACGTTGTTTAATTTTTTTATGATAATGTTTGTAGGAAATTTATGATGTTTTTTTATAAAGGATTGTAATCCTTGAATTCCGAATAGCTTGTTTTTTTCATTTCGAATTTCAATTAGGCCATCGGTGAAAAAAGTTAGTAGGTCATCATTGTTTATTTTTATTGTTTTTTCTTCATAGTTTTCATTTTTATAGCCTCCTAGAGGGAATCCTTTAGTATCTAGAGAAATAAATTTATTTTTTCTAAAAATGAACCCACCTTCGTGGCCTGCATTGGAGTAAGTAAATGAGTGTTTATCTAAATCAAAAATTCCATAAAATAAGGGGATGAACTTGTTGATTACGGGATCGTGATAAATGATGTTGTTTAGTTTATAAAGTGTTTTTTTAGGGGAGGTGTTATGGTGGTTGTTTCTTGTTAGGATGCTTTTTAGTGTAGCCATATATAAGCCAGCAGGAACCCCTTTTCCGACAATATCTGCTATAATAATGCCTAGTTTATTGTTTTTCATTTCTATAAAATCATAAAAATCTCCGCCAATTTTTCTAGCGGGACTGTTTAAAAGGCTGATCATGAGTTTTTCTTTTTCGGGTATTTTTTTTGGAAGAAGGCTGTTTTGTATTTCTTTTGCAACTTTTAGTTCTTGGTCAAGTTTTTCTTTTTCAAGATTCTCTTTGTAGAATATTGCGTTTTGAACTATCGTTGATGCCAGTGCAGTTACGGTGGTTAAGGTTTCTTTGTCTTCTTTTGTTATCTCTATTGAATTAGCTCCAAATTTTTTAACTAAGTTAATTATTCCGATGAGATTGTCGTTGTAAAGTAAGGGGATGCAGATGTAAGTTTCAATTAATATTTTTACATTTGGATTTATGTTTTTGTTGTTAAAGTAATTATCAATAATGAGCATTTTTTTTGTTTTTTGTGTTTTTTCTGATATTGAAATGCCATTTTTAAATCTATATGTTTGACGTACTTTTTCTGGAAAATTTGAGTGTGCGAAGGTGATGAAACTTTTGTCTTTAAATAGTTGAATGGATCCCATGTTACAATTTGAAATGCTTAAGAAATAATCAATGAGTACTTCTAAGAGATGGTTTGTATTTTTGATTGATTTTATAAAAAGATTTATTTTGGAGATGGCATTGAGTCGTTGCGTTTTTATTCGTTCCATTTTTTTTATTTTTGTAATGTCTTTGAATGTAATTAATGTTCCTAAAAACTGAGATGTTTCGTTTATAAGTGGAGAAATGTTTACTGAAAAGAAATGATTATTAAACTGTATGTTTAGATTGGTTACGGCTTTTTTTGTTTTTGATACAGTCTGGTATAAATTATATAGTCCTAGATTATATAAAATTATGGGCAGCTCTTTGTTTAATTTTTTTTCATTAATATTATTTAAATGAAGTGATTTTTCTGCTTCAGTATTGATAATATGATGATTTGTATGTTCGTCAATGAAAATGATGGGGTCTGATATGTTTTCTAAAAGCGAAATGATTTTTGATTTTTCAAGATTTTTTATTATTTTTATTTTACCTAAGCTGGAGGCTAATTGATTTGAAATGGTGTTAATGAAATTTTGATTATCGTTAAGTTGTTGATGCTCTGCAGAAAAAATACAAATAACACCTAGAAGTTCTCCCCTAAATATGAGAGGAATATTTGTATGTATGTTAATTTCTTTAGCTGTAATTGGAATGTGATAGTTATCAATGTGAATTATGGATTTTTTGACTTCATTTTTACTTATTTTTGAAAAGATAAAGGATTCCATGATTTCTAAGGTTTGATTAACTATTTTGTTTTGAATACTTTTAGGCGCTTTTTTTGGGCTTGATATATATATGTCATTTGTCTTATATAAATTGTATGAAAAAATGCTGCAAAAATTTAAATTTAAGACTTTGTTAAGGGAGTGTAGAACTTTTTTTATAATTTCGTTATGATTGAGAGATTGGCTGAGTTCATTTGATGTTTCGTAAAGACTTGTTAGCTCTAGGACTCTTTTTTTTAAGTTTATTTCGTCTTTATGTAGCTTTACTTTTAATTTGTTTTGATTTGTAATTAAGTTATTGATTTTGCTGTGTAATGTATAGTTTTCTAGAATGTTAATGGCTTTTGAAATGTAGTTTAATGAAATATCTTTATATTTATTAATGTCATCAATATGGGAGGATAGTTTATTTTTATTTTTCCACGAATGGATGAAAATAATTCCATATGATAGGCTGCTTTTATTTTCTAACTTTAGAAACAAGCCATCATTACATGAGTATTGGAACTTTTCTTGGTCTTGTTTTAACTGTTTAAAGTTTGTGAGAATAAACTTTTTTCTATTTGAGATATAATAGGCAAGATTTTTCTTTTTCGAGTTTTTATTATAGGCAGAATTTAAAAGTTTTATTTCATAAAAAGGGATGGGCCATAGGTCATGATTGGAAACAGTGTTTTCAATTTTTTTTGTGTGAGTGTTAGTTAAGTATATATTTATAGAGCAGTTTTCAAATACTTGTGTTAATGTTTTTAGTAATTCATTAACAAATTGTTGATTTGAAAAAAGGTTCGAGTTTAATGTGCTTATTGATTTTGAGATAGAAACGTCTATGGATGACATTATTTAATTGTATTTATAATGGGGATTAAATCCATCATGTCTAGAGGTTTGTAGATAACTCCGATTATATTATTGAATGAATTATTGTCTAGATGGGTTTTAAACTTATTATTTATGGCCAGAATTAATGGAGTAGGTTTTGGGGTGTTTTCAATTTTTTTAATAAACTCATGAATGGTTTTTTCATTATTATCACAATCTAAAATGGCTAAATCGAATAGATCGTTTTGAGTATTGTCAGGTTGGTAATTGTAAATGTTAATCGCATGTTTTGATAAAATATATTTTAGTATATTGAATACAGATTTGTCTTGAAGTAGGGTAATAATTGT